>CAZJXR010000020.1:0-31924 GCA_964550085.1 uncultured Gemmatimonadota bacterium | reverse complement strand
GAGAGTGTGGCCGGGGAATCCGAACAGATGTCCGCACAGTTCGAAGGTGTGCCGGGGCAGTCCGGAGCGGCGTCAGGGGCGTCCGAGAGCACGTTGCGGCCATCCGAGGAGGTGTCGAGAGAGTCCGAGGAGGTGCGGAGAGACGCCGAAACGGCGTCGCTCGAGTCCGGAGACGCGGCGTTCGAAGCGGTGGAAGCCGAGGCTCCCGCCTCCGCGGAGGGCGCTGGCGAGGGCGAAACCGTGGCGGCAGAAGGCGCGGAACCGCTCGAATCGGATCGCTACGATCTGCTCTCCGACTTCGCCTCCATTCTCGACGAGCTGCGAGAGGCGGACGAGGCGATGAAGGTCGGACGGCCAGCGGCGGATCGGGACGGCTCACCGCGTCGGGCATCTCGAAGCGCGGAAGCCGAAGGGTCGGTCGACAGCGGGGAGGCGTCGCTGGGCGATAAGGAGATCGCGGATGACCTCGAGGGTCGTGAGGTGCGGGCGGCAGAGCTGCTCGAGCGCGGTCAACGGGAGGAAGCGATCCGCGAGCTGTACCGTCTTCAGGGTGCGTACGAGGCGTCCCAGGATTACGTCGGTGCCATGCGAGTCGTACACGAACTTCTGGCGATCAACTCGGAGGACGTCATCCTTCACCATCAGCAGGTGGAATACGCCTTCATGCTGGACGATCGCGATGCGCTCGTGCGATCGCATCTCGAGCTCGCGCGCTGCCTCCAGCGCCAGGGCGCGATCGCCCATTCTCGTTCCAACTTCACCCGCGTTCTCGAGATCGATCCCGACAACACGGTCGCCAAAGCCGCCATCGCTGACTTGGACGCTTGGGAGGTGGCGGAAGAGGAGCGACTCCAGGGGATCAAGGCAACGAGTTCCGTCGATGAGTCCGGCGAGGCCAAACCGGGAGCGGATCCGGATCCGCTCGACTACGAGACGCACTTCGAGCTCGGCGTCGCCTTCAAGCAGGATGGGCTGCACGAGGAGGCGATCCACGAGCTCGAAATTGCGGCCAGAGGTCTCGCGAACCCGATCCGGGCGTACGAGCTGCTGGGCGAACTGTTCAACGAGGTTGCCCAGCACGACACCGCCGCGCGCGTGCTGTCGGAGGTGACGGCGGAGAACGGTCGCAGCGACGAGCAGCTGGCAGGAGTGCTCTATCAACTGGGTATCAGCTATCAGGAGTTGGGTGACAAGGCCCGCGCTGCCGAGTGCTTCGGGCGAATCGTGCAAGTGGATTCGAGCTACCGGGATGCAGCCGATCGACTGAAGAACTGCGCCCTTTGACAGCCCAGCCGGGCATTCTCTACATTGCGCCGCCACTTTCGGGCTCGCCCAGCGGTGGAGGAGAATGCTCGAAGCAGCGTCCCCAACCCTCGACGTCCTCAAGCAACCCGTCCAGGAACGCCTGCGACGGGTCGAGGCGTGCATCGCCGACATGATGCCGGCGGGCTTCGACGCGCTCGACGAGGTCGGCGAGTATTTGCTTTCCTCACGCGGCAAGCTCCTGCGACCGACACTTCTCCTCCTCTCGAACGATGTCGGGGAGTCACCCACCGACGACGCATATCCGCTCGCGGCGGTAGTCGAGTTGATGCACATGGCCACGCTGGTCCACGACGACTCGGTCGACCACTCGGTGGAGCGTCGAGGGATGCCGACGGTCAACTCTCGCTGGAGCCATCAGGTTGCGGTAATCGTCGGCGACTATCTGTACTCGAGAGCCGTGATCGAGATTGCCAGATTCGACAACATTGAAGCGATTCGTCTCCTCGCCCGGGCGGCGAACGAGATGACGATCGGCGAAATGCGGCAGCTGCTGGCCTACGACGCGTTGGAATTCACCGAACGCGACTATTTCGACCTGTGCGCTTCCAAGACCGCTTCACTGATGGCTGCAGCGTGCGAACTGGGTGCGATGATCGGCGCATCCGAGTTCCGGTCCTCGCTGCGCGACTTCGGTTACAACTTCGGCATGGTGTTTCAGATCACGGATGACTTGCTGGACTACACAGTGTCGTCTCATGTGATGGGGAAACCGAGCGGGGCAGATCTCCGGGAACACAAGGTCACCCTTCCGCTCATCGCGGCCCTTCCGGTTCTCGATCGTTCGCAGCGGTGGCGGGTTGAGCGCCTGTTCACCGACCCCGCACCGGCTGACCCGCTGGTTCAGGAAGTCATCGAGGCGGTGAAGTCGGCGGGCGGCATCGCGTTCGCCCGGACCAAAGCGACGGAGTACGCCGATCGGGCTCGCCAATCCTTGGACGAGCTTCCCGACGGAGACGGAGTCCAGCGTCTCCGAGTCGCGGTCGACTACGTGCTGGAGCGACAGCGGTGACAGTCGAGTTTGGTGGTCGGCAGCGCCGCTCGCTGGGGCGCGTATTCCTCGTGGTGGCCGGCGGACTGGTCGTCGGAGCCCTCCTCACCGAGCTGGCTACGCTCGCCCTTCCCGCTAGTGCCGCTCGTCAGTTTTTCGTGACGACGGTGGCTGCGTCACTCGGCCCGCTGACGATCGACCTTCTGGTCGTGGCGCTGACCCTGGGGCCTCTCGTGCTGCGGGTGAACATTCTGAGTCTGGTCGGGATAATACTAGTGGCCTGGTTCGCGCGGTCGCTCCTCTGACCACACCTGACCCGTCATCCGGGAGGAATCGCTATGTTTGGATTGGGCACGTGGGAGATCCTGCTGATCCTTCTAATAATCCTCCTTCTATTCGGGGCACGCCGACTTCCCGAGATTGGTGGCTCGCTGGGAAAGGGAATCCGCGAGTTCAAGTCTTCCGTGCGGGAGGTCGACAGCGACGTTCAAAAAGAGCTCCAGCGAGGAGAACAGCAGACGAAACAATCCGCGCCGTCGGAGACCGAAAGCCGGAGAGACACTTCCAGCTGACCCTGTGGAGAGATCTGCCGGCTGACTCCCGCCAGCGAGGCCGGCGCTGCGGCTGACGAGCCTGCGACGAGGCGTGGATGCCGACGCGCTTAAGGGGAGCCTCAGGACGAGGCGGACGCCGACAAGCGATCTCTGCGGTCGATGATGTCCGCGTTCTCGCGAAGCGCCGCGACCAAGCTGTCACGCTGCACGCTCCGTCGCTGGAAGATCAACTCAGCTCGCAAGGTCATCCGTGCCTCCTCGAATCCTCCGCGATCTGCTTCCGTGCGCTCCACCACCTCCAGAAGCACGATGTCGTCGCCGCCATCGAAGGGGCCGGCTGGCATTCCGGCCGGCAGACCAAAAGCTGCCCCGATCGCCTCGCTGAACTGACCGAGTCCATCGACAAACTGGCGTCGCGTAAACGAACCGCTCGACTCGACGGTTCGCCCCAATTCGTCCGCTACCTCATCGAGCGTCGTCCCTTCCCGCAACTGCCGCGCCGCCTCCCGCAACCGCTCCCGGGCCAGCGCTCTCTTCCGTTCCTGAATCAGAGTGCGTCGAATCTGCGGCTCGACTTCCGCCAGCGAGAACGTCCCGGCCTCTGTCCGCCCACGCAGCTCGACAATGTGGTAACCGCTGGCGTTCTCGAGGAATGCGCTCAAACCGTCCGCCTCGGTCCCCGGGTCGAACGCCCAGTCGACGGCCGACCCGAGCGGACCGGCGCCCGGTACGAAGTCGGAGCCCCGGGTGATGGTCGCGTCACGCCTCACATCGATGTCGAGCGAGTCGGCGGCGTCCCGCAACCCGACGCGCAAGGCCAGCTCCTCGAGATCATCCATGCGTCCGAACACCTCATCTTCGCGCTCTTCAGACAGCTCGACAGGCACGACGATGTGTCGCAGCTGGACGGTATCGCCGCTACGCTCGTCGACGCGGATGAGGTGGAAACCGGCCTGCGAGGGAAGGGGATCGGATACCTCGCCCAACTCGATGGAAAAGGCCGCGTCGGCGAGTGCCGGGAAGAGGGTGAGCTGTTCGCGTGCAACCTTCCCGAGATCTCCACCGTCTGCTCCGGTGCTCGAGTCGGCGGAGGCAGCGGCGGCCACATCTTCGAAAGTCATTTCACCGCGGACGATCAACGCCCGGAGCGAATCGGCCCGTGAGCGTGCGAACGCCGTGTCCTCGGACACCGGAACGATCGAGAAGCTCACTACGTCCACGGTGGCAGCAGCGGGCCGCGAAAAGTCGTCGACGTGGGCGCGGTAGTAGTCGGCGATGTCCGTGTCGCTCACCGAGATCTCGTCATCCGCGATGTCTGTCTCGGGCGTCGAACGAACGAAGCGAACCGAGGCCGTTTCCTCGCGCTCGCGATACGCATCCCATAGCGCCTCGTCGCTCACGTAGACACCCTCCTGCAGCTGCCGGGTGAGCTTGAGCTGGGGTAGAATATCTCGGTAATACTGCTCGATGCTGAGCAAGAGGTTTTCGTCGACGCTCGGGTCGGCGAAGAAGGCCTGGTACTTCTGATAATCGAACCGACCATCGGTCTGAAAGGCCGGGTGAGTCCGCAGCTCCGGCGGTGGACTGGTGCGGAACGCCTGCTGAATCTCCGGAGCGGAGGCCGTGATCCCGAGACGCCCCATTTCCTGTTGGAGCAGGAGCTCATCGATCATCTCGTCCCACGTCTGCTGCCGGATGGCGCGCAATTGCTCGTCGTTCAGACGACCTCCGGTCTGCATCCGAGCCGCGTTCAGCTGTGCGTCGAGCCGTCGGCTCCACTCCGCGTAGCGTACTTCGCGACCGTTGACTACGGCCACGACCGGGTTGGGCCCGGTCGCCGCCGTCGACTGTCGACTCTGTACCCAGTCCAGCACGAGCCAGCCCACGAAAGCGACGGTGAGGATCAACATGATCCACTTCGTGTTCTCGCGCATGGCGCGCATGACCATCGTGGACTACACTCCTTTTGAGAGGCCAATCCGCCTGGGGCGGACGATGTTTATCATAAACTTTTTACAATAGCCCGGCTCTTCGGCAGCGGCAAATCGATCGGCACCATGGCTCGGGATCGCAATCTCGCGGAGGATATAGAACGCTTCGAGGCCGAGTACGCTGATCGACCCGGCAGTCTCGTATTCGCGCGGCTCGCCGATGCGTACCGTAAAACAGGCGATGCCGAGCGGGCGTTGCGCCTGCTCGACGAGGGCCTGCAACGGCACCCCAACTATTTCAGCGCCCATATTGTGCGGGGTCGGACCTACCTCGACCTCGGTCGTCCAGAAGAAGCGGAGCGTGCGTTCCGTCAGGTTCTCACGCTCGACGCGGAGAACCTGGTCGCACTTCAGGCGTTGGCCGATATCGCGCGGGCGCGAGGGGATGTCGAGGAGGCGGTCGAATGGTTCGAGCGGCTCTCTCAGGTCGACCCCCTGAACGAGGCGGCCAGGCACGCCCTCGACGATCTGTACTCGCGGGATCTGCGTGCCGCGACCGATCCGATCGCCCAGGAGCTCGCGCGACAGCCGGAGCGCGCGGCGTCGCCCGAATTTGAGACGGAGGCCGCGCCGCCGGTCGAACACCCGTCGGAGGTGGCCGCCGCCAAGCCGTCGGCGACGATCCCCAGCGCCGATCCCGACCTGTTGACTCAGACGATGGCCGAGCTGTACTCGAGTCAAGGACTGTTCGAAGAGGCGGAGGCCGTGTATCTGGAGCTGCTCAAATTCCGTCCCGGAGATCCGGTGCTGATCGAACGTCTGGCCGCCACTCGCGCACGACTGCCGCACGAACCGAGTGAACCGTTCGGTCGGCGGTCGAGGGGGCAGCGGAGCGGGCCGGCCGATGTCCACGACTCGGAGCGCTCGGACCCGGAGCCGGCAACGGGGCCCGACGCCGGCGCAGGCGAACGCGACGCGAGGCGAGAGGCGGCGGCCGAGGCGACGAGCATCCGGGCCTACCTCATCGAGCTCCTGAACGAGGAGTCAGCTTCCCCGGACGCCGCCCCGGCTGGGCGGCGCGACCCAAATCGCCCCGGCGAAGGGCACCCCGAGGGGACCGAGCGCGGAGACTGAGGTGCGGATCGGGGTCCTGCATGGTCCGAACCTGAACCTGCTCGGCTCTCGCCACCCAGAGCTGTACGGCGACCGCTCGCTGGACGACATCCAGGCCATGATTTGCGAGCGAGCCCGGAGGGACGCCGTCGACGTAATCAGCCTCCAGTCCAACCACGAGGGCGAGCTCATCGACTGGGTTCAAGAACACGCGGATTCTGTCGACGGCTGGCTGGTCAACGCGGCCAGCCTGACACACACCAGCCTGGCGCTTCGAGACGCCCTTGCCGCCACCGGCCGTCCGCTGGTCGAGGTGCACCTGTCGAACGTGCTCGCGCGCGAGCCATTTCGGCGCGAGTCGCTGATAGCTCCCCTGTCACTCGGGGTTGTAGCCGGTTTCAAGGCGCAGAGCTACCTGTTGGGCCTGGAGGCGCTGGTGAGCCATTTGAGTGGCACTACGTGAGTGCCGGGCCGGCTGCCCCTCTTCTGAATCGACTCGAGGCTGTGCGGGCCAGTGTCCGGGATGCCGGCTTCGACGGTCTGCTCGTCAACCATCTCCCCAACGTTCGCTATCTGACGGGCTTCACCGGGTCCAGCGCTCTGTTGTTGGTGCTTCCCGGAAGCAGCCGGCTGATCACCGATTTTCGCTATGACCAGCAGGCGCGAGATGAAGTCCAGCCACAGATTCGGGTTCGTGTCAGCCGGAACGGCCTCCTGGCTTCGCTGGCCGCGGTCCTCGAGGAAGGAAAAGTGTGCGGCCGCATCGGCTTCGAGGCCCGGGCGCTCACCGTGCGCGACCGGTACGATCTCGGCGAGCTGTGTGACCGCGTGGTGTGGGAGGCGGCACCGTCCTGGATTGAGCGTCGACGCGCGACCAAGGAAGCGCCGGAGGTGGCGGCGATCGAGCGGGCGGCTCAGCTGGCGGAATCCGCTTTGCAGGAGACATTGGAGACGCTCGATGATGGTATCACCGAGCTCGAGTTGACGGCCGAGCTCGAGTACCGGCTGCGCCAGGCAGGATCCGAAGGGTCACCGTTCGAGCCGATCGTGGCCAGCGGTCCACGCAGCGCTCTGCCTCACGCCCGTCCCTCGAGCCGGAGCGTCTCAGCGGGAGACCTGGTGCTGTTCGACTTCGGGGCGCGCGTGGACGGCTACTGCAGTGACATCACTCGTACCGTCGTTCTCGGGACCGCCGCGACCTGGCAGCGGGAGATCTACGATGCAGTGGCCGCCGCGCAGGAGGCCGCGCTGGGTGCGGTGAGGGCACAGGTCGCCGCCCGAGAGGTCGACGCCGCCGCCCGGGGTTCCCTGCGGGCGGCTGGGCTGGCGGACTTCTTCGGGCACGGAACCGGGCACGGCATCGGCTTGGAAGTGCACGAGGGTCCTCGCATCTACCGCAGATCCGAGGACGTCCTGACGACCGGCAACGTGGTCACGATCGAACCTGGAGTGTATCTTCCGGGGCGGGGAGGGGTTCGCATCGAGGACGATGTGGTGGTGGAGGAGGGTGGCGCCTGCACCCTGACCCGGTTTCCCCGAGCGCTCCTCGAGTTATAGCTTCAGACTGCTTTCTTACGCCGCTGGACCGCCGACTAGGGCTCGCATGCCCGGAGTCTGCGGCAGGAGGCTGGAAAAGGTCGCGTATGGCGGACACATCGGATTTCCGAAACGGCATGGTCATCGAACAGGATGGCAAGCTGTGCACGATCACATATTTCCAGCACGTAAAACCGGGAAAGGGTGGCGCTTTCGTGCGGACAAAGTTGAAGGACGTGCTAACCGGGGCCGTGGTCGATAAGACCTTCCGCGCCGGCGAGAAAGTGACCGAGGTTCGGCTCGTGCGGCGCCCGATCCAGTACAGCTACACCGACGGGTCGCTCTTCTACTTCATGGATCTCGAGACCTTCGATCAGATTCCTCTTTCCGCGGGCACGATTGGCGACGATCAGCTGAAATACCTGCAGGAGAATCTGGTGTGTGAGGGGCTGACCCGAGACGGGCGCGTGATCTCGGTCGAACTGCCCCAGTTTGTCGAACTCGAGGTGATCGAGACGGAACCTGGGGTGAGAGGAGATACGGCTCAGGGGGCGACAAAGCCGGCAAAGCTTGCCACCGGGGCAGTGGTGCAGGTGCCACTGTTCATCCAGGAGGGTGACGTGCTCAAGATCGATCGGACAGCGGACAAGTACCTGGAGCGAATCTCCTCGTGATTGATCTCGGCTGGATCCGGCAGCTCATCGAACTGATGCGGGAATCTGAGGTAGACACGATCGAGATCTCCCGTTTCGGCACCCGGGTTCGGATCTCCAAGTCACCGGCCATCCACATGTTCGGCGCTGCCGACGTTGCCGTGGCGGCCAACCCTCTCTCCACCTCGGGAGCGCTATCGGCGGCGTCCGGCGAGGCGCCCGCGCTCGACGCGGAGGAAGCGTCGCAACCCGTGCCGGAATCGACGCTTTCGGACGTTACTTCACCCATGGTAGGAACCTTCTATCGCGCTCCGGCTCCCGATGCCCCTCCGTACGTGGAGGTCGGCGACACGGTGGCCAAAGGCCAGACTCTGTGCATTCTCGAGGCGATGAAGCTGATGAACGAGCTCGAGTCGGAGGTCAGTGGCACGATCCGCGAGATTTGCGTCGAGAACGCCGAGCCCGTCGAGTATGGACAGCTCCTGTTCCGGATCGAGCCGCGCGGCGCCAGCTGACCGCCGGGGGCGCTGAGCGACCTGCTCGTGTTCAAGAAGATCCTCATCGCGAATCGCGGTGAGATCGCGCTCCGCGTAATCCGCGCCTGTCACGAGCTGGACATCCGGACGGTCGCCGTCTACTCGGAGGCCGATCGGGATTCGCTGCACGTGCGTTTCTCCGATGAGGACATCTGCATCGGGCCGGCGCCGAGCCGAGACAGTTACTTGAACATCCCGCGCATCGTGGCCGCGGCCGAGATCACCGGAGCCGATGCGATTCACCCCGGCTATGGGTTTCTGGCCGAGAACGCCGAGTTCGCCGAGATCTGCGAGCGGAGCGGTATCGGTTTCATCGGCCCGCGTGCCTCGCAGATCAGCCTCATGGGCAACAAGGCCGAGGCGCGGCGCACCATGGCCCGAGCCGGGGTGCCGATCGTGCCCGGTACCGAGAGGCCGGTCGACGATGAGGATGAGGCATTGTCGGAAGCCGCCCGGATCGGCTTTCCGGTCATGGTGAAGGCCGCCGCCGGGGGTGGCGGCAAGGGCATGCGTGTCGTTCGCGAGCAGGAGGAGTTTCGGGCCGCCTTTCGAATGGCCAGAAACGAAGCCAACGCTGCCTTCAACGACTCGGACGTGTACCTCGAGAAGTTCATCGAGCGCCCCCGTCACGTCGAGATCCAGATCATCGGGGACCGGCACGGCAGCGTGGTCCACCTCGGCGAGCGGGATTGCTCCGTTCAGCGCCGACATCAGAAGCTGATCGAGGAGGCGCCGAGTCCGGGGATGACTCCGCAGCGGCGCGCGAAGATGGGAGAGGCGGCGATCGAGGGAGCACGGGCCATCGGGTATCAGAACGCCGGAACGGTGGAGTTCCTCGTCGATGCCGCCGGTCATTTCTATTTCATGGAGATGAACACCCGCATCCAGGTTGAGCACCCCGTGACGGAGGTGACGACGAATGTCGATCTGGTCAAGGAGCAGATCCGTGTCGCGGCGGGCGAGCCCTTGGGGATCGAAGCCTCGATCGTGCCTCGTGGCCACGCCATCGAGTGTCGGATCAATGCCGAGGACCCGGAGCAGGGGTTTCGGCCTTCACCCGGTAAGATCACCGCCTTCCACGCCCCGGGGGGGCCCGGCATCCGGATCGACACCCACGTCTACGCGGGCTACACGGTCCCGCCGTACTACGATTCGCTGCTCGCCAAGCTGATCGCCTTCGGCAACACCCGCGAAGAGGCATTGGGACGGGCCTTTCACGCACTCGATGCGTTCGTGATCGAAGGGATTCACACCACCATCCCCTTCCACCGCCGCGTGCTGAGACACCCCGAGTTCGCCAGCGGCGGCGTGGATACGGGGTTCGTCGACCGGATGCGGGACTCCGCCCGTGGAGGACGTCGTGACCCCGCTGAGTGAAAAGCAGCGCGCCGAAGCACTCGGAATCGGTCTCGCGGCGCTCGGAACGCTGGTGGCGCTTGCCGTCCTGTCGGGTGCCCTCTCGGACGACGCGGGGGCCGGGAATCTCGTCGGTCCGGCCGGGGCGATCATCCATGCAGGACTCACCGCGACCTTCGGAGTAGCGGCCCTTCTCGTCACCCTGCCGGCCTTCCTGTGGGCGCTCGCCTGCTTTCGCCTCCTGTCCCGGGAACGGGCTGTCCGCTGGTCGATTCTGGTGACCGGACTGCTGATTCTCGTTCCATCCGGCACGGCGCTGCTGGGGGAGACGGCGGCCCCGGAATGGAAAGGGGCGGCGGGCGCGGTGGGGACGGCCGCGGGCGAAGCCGCGCTCGGCACCTTCGGAGCGGTTGGATCGGTGCTGATCGTGACCGCGCTGCTCTTGGCCCTTCTCATCCTGACCCTGCACTGGTCTCCGGCGCGGAGTGCCGAAGGTGTGGCCCGGGCGGCCGCGCGCGGCGTCCGAACGGTCCGCGAGCGCGTGGTGGCCGTCCGCGCGGTGCGGAGCGGACGTGCGGACGAGCGACCGGAGGAGCCTCTGTCGCCTTGGGAGCAGGCTACCCGCGAGACCGAGGTGGCCGAGGCCGACTTTGCCGAGGCACCCGGCGATGCGGAACCCGCGCCTTCACACCCCGATTCCTCTTCGCCGCGGGCACCGGAACTCGCCGATCCGGGCGACCTTTCCCAGGTGGAGCTGCCACCCCTCGACCTGCTCGATGAGCTGCAGGGGAGCGGGACGGGGCTCGATCCGGAAGAACTGCGGGCGCTGGGCGACATCCTGGTCGAGAAGCTGCAGACGTTTCGGGTTCAAGGCCGCATCGGGGGTTGGACTACGGGACCTGTCGTCACCCAGTTCGAGGTCGTCCCCGATGCCGGCGTGAAGGTCGGTCAGATCGCGGCGCTCGCCGATGACCTGGCCCTCGCCCTCCGGGCGCCCTCGATCCGGATCGTCGCTCCGATTCCGGGAAAGGGCGCGGTGGGCGTCGAGGTGCCGAACCCGGAGCCACAGATCGTCGGCCTGCGCGACATCCTCGAGTCCCCCGCCTATCGGCGATCGCGGGCGCCGCTACCGCTCGCTCTCGGCCGCGACCTGTCCGGTTCTCCGTACACAGCCGATCTGGGGCGCATGCCCCACCTCCTGATCGCCGGCGCTACCGGATCGGGCAAGTCGGTCTGCATCAACACGATCATTACCAGTTTGATCTACCGGCACACGCCCCGCGAGCTCCGGCTGCTGCTGATCGATCCGAAAATGGTCGAGCTCACCGTATACGGCGATCTTCCGCACCTCCGGCACCCGGTGGTGACGGACAACACCGAGGCCCCGGCGATCCTGAAGTGGGCCGTGTACGAGATGGGTCGCCGGTATCGTCTGCTGTCGGCCAATGGGTGTCGCAACATGGCCGAGCTCAACCGCCGGGTGCGGGCCGGGGCGGCAGTGCCGATCGCAGGCTCGACGGAGCAGGCATTCACCGAGGGCGAGCTTCCGTATATCGTCCTGGTGATCGACGAGCTGGCCGACCTCATGATGACGGTTCAGGGCGAGGTCGAGACACCGCTCGCCATGCTGGCGCAGAAGGCCCGGGCGGTCGGGCTCCACTTGGTGGTGGCCACTCAGCGTCCCTCGGTGAACGTGATCACGGGCCTGATCAAGGCCAATTTTCCGAGTCGGATCGCTTTCCGCGTCGCCTCCAAGACGGATAGTCGGACGATCCTGGATCAGAATGGTGCCGAGAGCCTGTTGGGAAACGGCGACATGCTGTTTCTGCCTCCCGGGAAAGCCGATCCGGTTCGCATTCAGGGAGCCTATATCGACAGTCGCGAGACGGAGCGGCTCGTCAACTGGTACCGGGAGGAGCTTGCGCGGCGGGAAATGGCGGCCGAAGCCGCGCCCCCGGCGGAGGAAGACATCCTCGAGGTCGTCCGCGAGCTCGAAGCGCAGGAGTCCCGCGTCGACGTGGCGGAGGAAGTGCTGGGCGACCTGGATGAGCTGTTCCGGCAGGCGGCCGAGATCTGTATCACCAACGATGCCGGCTCTACGAGCCTGCTCCAACGCCGCCTCAAGATCGGGTACGGCCGCGCGGCCCGCATCATCGATCAGCTCCACCATGCGGGCGTGCTGGGACCGTCCGAAGGGTCCCGGCCCCGGGAAGTGCTGGTCAGCCTCGAGGATCTGGGTGCGATGCTCAACGGAGAACGGGAGTGAAAGGCTCCACGCGCAGCTAGACCTGCCAGGAACGGCGAGCGACGGCGCCGGGTAGAAGGGGCAAAGCGGGGAAACTCATGAGGACACGAATGATACACGGACGGCTCGCACGAACGGGCTGCTGGGGCCTGCTCGCGCTCTCGGCGGCCTCACCCGGCCTCGCGCAGGGTGGAACGGCGAGCGGCAGTCCGGATGTGCAGGATCTGTTGCAGAGGGCCGAGGCGACTTACGCCTCGCTCGCCTCGCTGCGCGCGACCTTTGAGCAGAAGGTCGAAGTGCCGCTGCTCGAAAAGTCCCGCACTGGTATCGGAACGTGGTATCAGAAGGGATCGGGGCGCTTCAAGATGGACTTCACCGATCCGGCCGGAGACGTGATCGTCTCCGACGGGACCTCGGTGTGGTTTTTCCACCCCAGCACACACCCGGGACAGGTCATTCGATCGGACATCGATGCCACGGCGGCTGGCTCCGGGATCGCCGACCTCCAGGGGCGGATCTTCGCTGACGCCCGCAGCCGGTACGAGGCCGACCACGTGGCCGATGCGGTGGTCGACGGCAGGCTCACGCACGAGATCGTCCTCACGCCCATCGGCACTTCTCCCTATCGGCAGGTGCGGGTGTGGATCGATGCCGGCAGCTACCTGGTCCGCCGCTTCGAGATCGCCGAACGCAACGAGACGTTGCGGGACATACGACTGCGCGATCTGCAGCCAAACGTTCCCATCCCGGACTCCGTCTTTCACTTCGATCCGCCGCCGGACGCCGACGTGTTCGGAGGATGAGGACCGCGCTCACCGGCTGCGGATGCGGGGCATGAGGGTCGCCCTCGTCAGTCTCGGGTGCGACAAGAACACCGTCGATTCCGAGCGGATGCTGGCAACGCTCGTTGAGCACGGCGCTCGTCAGACCGATTCGGTCGATGACGCCGAGGTCATTCTCGTCAACACCTGCGGCTTTATCGACGCGGCGAAGGAAGAGTCGATCGAGACGATCCTCGACGCCGCGCGCCTGAAGCGAGAAGGCCGCTGCTCGGCGCTCGTCGCGGTAGGCTGTCTGGTCGAGCGCTACCGCGAGGAGCTTGCGGCGTCGCTCCCGGAGGTGGATCTGTTCATCGGCCTGCGTGACCTGGGTCGACTGGTGCCCGAACTGCAGGAGCGGGGGCTGCTCGGCGACAGAGTCGAAGCCCATCCGGGCGTACGCCTTCCCCTCTCGAGCCGGCGGCACGTGAGCTACCTCAAGGTCAGCGAGGGCTGCGATCATGGGTGCGCGTTCTGCGCGATTCCACTCTGGCGGGGCCGACACCGGTCGTTCGCTGTGCGCGAGCTGGTGATCGAGGCGCAGCGGCTGGAGGAGCAGGGAACCGTCGAACTGAATCTGGTGGCTCAGGATCTGGCGCACTACGGGCGCGAGCGACGGGATGGGACCGACATAGTGTCACTGCTCGAGGAGCTGTTGCGGGAAACGTCGATCCCATGGTTCCGTCTGCTCTACATCTACTCGGCCGGCCTGCGCCCGGCGCTGGTCGAGCTGATGGCGAGCGAGGACCGGATCCTCTCCTACATCGATATGCCGATCCAGCACGCGGCCGACCCAGTGCTCAAGCGCATGCGGCGGCCGGAGCGACGGGCGGCGCTGCGGGATCGGATCGCGTGGCTGCGCGCTTCGCTGCCCGATCTCACGCTTCGAACGACCGCCCTCGTCGGTTTCCCCGGCGAGACGGAGGATGACTACCGCGCGCTGCTCGACTTCGTGGAAGAGATCCGCTTCGACCGACTCGGCGCCTTCGCCTTTTCGCCCCAGGATGGGACGCGCGCGGCTACGATGGTAGATAACTTCGTTCCCGAGCCGACGGGTCGGGAGCGGCTGGAAGAGCTGCTCGAGATTCAACGGTCGATCAGCGCCGAGAAGCTCGACGGCTTTGTGGGCCGACGAAGCGCGGCCATCGTGGAGGGACTCGACCGCGAAGAACAGGTGGATCCGCCGGCCTGGGTCCGCGCTTCGCTTCCGGGCACCGGAGTGCTCCAGGTGGGACGACTGGAGAGTCAGGCGGACGACGTGGATGGGCTGACCTGGCTGTGGACGGGGTCGCCCGTGGTACCCGGTTCGCTCGTCGAGGTCCAGATTACGAGTGCCGGCGATTATGACCTGGCGGCTCAGGTCGTCGCGCTGCGCTCCGCCCCGAGCGCGGGGGGTCGGGGCAGTCCGGTCGCGCCGGGTGCCGTTGGTGGCCCGCGAGTGCGCCCCCTGCCGCTGGCGACCCTCGGCCTGGATTCCGCCTGGGGACGCTGAGGAGGAACACGCATGCCGCGCGACGTGCGTCTCGCCGTGATCGGGGCCGGAGGAGCGGCGCAGGTCGTGCACTTGCCGATCCTCAAACGACTTCCCGATCTGGATGTCGTGGCGCTGGTCGATCCTCAGCAGCGCAAGGCACGCACGATCGCCGAGCGCTACGACATTCCTCACGTGTACGCGGATGTGGAGTCGCTCGACGGGCACCCGGACATCGATGCGGTCCTCGTCTGCACCCCCAACGATGTCCACGAACAGCCCGTGGTGACGGCGCTCCAGCTCGGAAAGCACGTGCTGTGCGAGCGACCTCTGTCGACTACCAGCGCTTCCGTCGCCCGCATGATCGAGGCGGCGGTGGCCGCCGACCGCCAGCTCATGGTGGCCATGAACGAGCGCTACCGATATGACAGCCGGGCGATTCGGCAGTTCGTCGCCAGCAACGAGCTCGGCGACGTGTTCTTCGTTCGCAATACGTGGCTGACCCGGCCAGTTCGCCGTCCCCGGCGCGGGTGGCGTCGCGAACCGAACCGGACGGGCGGCGGCGTTCTGATGGACCTGGGCGCGCAGGCTCTGGATCTGGCGTGGTGGCTGCTCGACTTTCCGACCATCGAGCGAGTTACCGCCAGCCTGCACCGCGTCGAAGGCGTGGAGGAAACCGCCATCGTCATGGTCGGTGTCGATGGTGGCCGGACACTCGCCGTCGAGGTCAGCTGGGAGCTGATGGAGGCCACCGATCGGCGTGCCCTGTATGCGTTCGGAACGCGCGGATCGGCACGGACCACCCCGTTTAGGGTCATGTCCGAGATGGAGACGGGGCTCACGGACGTGACCCCGCCGCTGGGCGTCGATTCGGCCAGCCTGTACACGGCATCGTATCGCCAGGAATGGGCCGAGTTTCTTCGGTTCGTGCGCGGAGAAAAGCCGCTCGTGGTCCAGGACGAGCAGATCGCCCTCTTGCGGGTCGTCGAAGCCTGCTATCGATCGGCTGACGAGGGCCACGAGGTAGCGGTGTGAGAGTCGGTTCCTGGCGCCGCCTGCGGCCGCCACCCGGTATCGGCTGGCTGGCGGCCAGCGGGCTGCTGTTGGGACTCGCCCACCCGCCCTTCCACCTCCTCGTTCCCTCGTTCGTGGCGCTCGTCCCTTTCACCGTGTGGCTCCTCCGTCTGCCGGAGGATGCCGGCGGAAGAGACTCGGCTCTGCGCGGCGGCTTCTTTCTGGGCCTGCTCTACTACTCGCTGGTTTTCTACTGGCTGTTCGTCGCCCTCGTCTATTACACGAGCCTGGCCATCCTGGCTTTTCTGGCTCCCGTGCTCATTCTGGCCGGATTCACGGCCCTTCTCTCCCTCGCTGTCCACCTCACGCGGCACCGGCTCCGCTGGCCGGTGTGGATCGCGCTCCCGGTCTTCTGGACAGCGACGGAGTGGTTCCGGTCCCACTTGGGCGACGTCGCATTTCCATGGATGGGATTCGGTGACACGCTGACCGGCTACCCGTGGCTGATCGGCGCCGCCGACCTGGTGGGATCCCGCGGCCTGAGCACGTGGCTGGTGGCCGTGAATGCCCTGCTGGCCGTGGTGCTGGTCGAGTGGAGGGGTCGGTGGTCTCAAGGGGCGGTACGCGGCTTGCCGGGCGCCCCGGTCACTCTCCTGCTCGCGGTCATCATCCTCCCGATCGGCTACTCGGGGCTGCGCTGGCGGGCACTCGAGCTGCGACCGGCCGCGCGGGTGGTGCTCGTCCAGCCCAACGTGCCGGAGGACATCAAGCTCGACCGGGAGCTCGCCGTCGACAGCGCCATGAAGGCGACCGACGCGCTGCTCGGACCGCTGGCCGAAGACAGCCCGGCCACCGACCTGGTGGTGCTCCCGGAGACGGCTCTCCCGGACTGGATCGATCCAGTCGAGTCGATCGGCTACCCGGGGCGACCGGATCTCGAAGCGTGGGCGGCGAGGTGGGCCGCCCGCCTCGATGCCAGTCTGCTGTACGGCGGCATGGGCCTCGACGACCGGGGAAACCGGGAGTACGAGTACTTCAACTCCGCCTTTCTGGTCGATCCGAGCGGTGCCCGGCGCGCCCGATACGACAAGCACTATCTGGTGCCGGTGGTGGAGCGGGTCCCGTTCGTCGACCCCGGTCTGTTCCGCAACCTCGAATACTTCGGCGGCTTCGGCGTCGGACGACCGATCCCGCCGCTCGACGTGGACGGGACGCGCTTCGGTGTGCTCATCTGCTACGAGTCGATTTTCCCGCGCCTGTCGCGCCGCTACCGGAGAGAGGGGGCGGACTTTCTGGTCAACATCACCAACGATGCATGGTTCGGTCGCGAGGAGCCGTGGTGGAGTCGGACCAGCGGGCTCACACAGCATCCCGCCCACCTCGTGATGCGCGCGATCGAGAACCGGATGGGCGTCGCCCGGGCGGCGAACACGGGGATCTCGGAGTTCGTGGACCCGCTCGGGCGGGTGACGGAGCAGACGCCTCTGTTCGAGCCGGCCGTCCGCAGCGCAGAGGTGCTGACGTCCGATGAGCGCACCCTGTATACGCGGGTCGGCGACGTGGCCGGATGGAGCGCAGCCGTCGTCGCTCTGGTGGCGATCATCGGAATCGTCCTGCGTCGTCCCGAGCCGTAGCTGCGGCGGCTCATCCCGACGCGGAGGCGATGCATCGCAGGGTGCGGCGCAACCTGGCGGTCGGGTACGAATCCTGCTCCGCCGACCCTCCGATTCCAACCGACTCCGGTGCCGCCGGCTCCGCGTCGGGACCCCGCCCACATCACACGATTTCCGTTCCGGCCGGGCGTTCGTGCCGCCGGTCGGTGACGAATCGTCGAGGGTTCGGTGTGCGGTCGGGCGAAATGCCACACGGACTGGCAGATGAACGAACTTTCCGCCCTCTCGGCTCTTTACGAGAGCACGCGTGCAATCGGGCTGAGTGACAGCCTGGAGGAGGTCCTCGACAACGTCCTCCGTCAGGCACAGGAACTCATCGGCTTCGAGCACTGCGCTCTGATGCTGGTCGATCCGGAGAGCGGCGATCTGGTGGTCAAGCGAGCGCGCGGCTATGGGGATCGTCTGCCGACCGTGCTCGGCCTGCGATTGGCCAGGGGGCGGGGCATCTCGGGGTGGGCCGCAGAGCATCGTGAAGCCGTGCGCGCGGGCGATGTGTCACGCGACTCGCGTTACGTGGCCGGTCTGAAGGAGGCGTGCTCCAATATGGCCGTGCCGCTGGTGGTCGGGACCGAGGTGGCCGGCGTCATCAACGTCGAGTCGCCGCGGCGCGATGCCTTCACGCCGGAGCACGAGAAGCTCCTCACCGTTCTCGGCTCGCAGGCGGCACTGGCCATCATCGCATCGCGGGCTCGCGAACGGCTGCAGGGTCGGATCGCCCACCTCAACGCGCTCTATCAGATCAGTCAGCTTTCGAGCCGGTACGAGAACCTGGACGGCGTTCTCAGCACGATGCTCGAAGTCGCGCAGACACTGCTTCCCCAGGGGCAGCTCGCCATCCTCCTGCTCGACAGTCGAGACAACGTGCTTCGGGTGAGGGTCGCGCAGGGGTATGTCGAAGGGGTCGAAGGGCTGGCCATCCCGCTGGGCCGCGGAGTGACGGGACGCGCCGCGGCGTCGGGCGACACCCTCATCGTGAACGACCTCCTGAGGGAGACCGAATACATTCCCGGCGTCGAAGGGGCACGCAGCGAGATCGCGGTTCCTCTCATCGTCGAGGGTCGCGTGATCGGGGTCCTCAACTCCGAGTCGCAAGAACCGGCCGCCTACAGCCCCGATCAGGTGCGCACGCTCTCGATCATCGCGCAGCAGGCGGCGGTAGTGCTGAGGACCGCCCAGCTGCACGAGGAAACGTGGCGACTCTCGATCACCGACCCCCTCACCGGGGTCTTCAACCGTCGAGAGTTCGTCCGCCGCCTCGAAGAGCAGTTGCGCCGGGCCAAGCGATATGGTGAGACGATGGCGGTCGTCTTCCTCGACCTCGACAACTTCAAGTCGCTGAACGACCGTTTCGGCCACGATGCCGGGGACCTCGCGCTGCAGCGAGTTGCCGAAGCGCTGCGAGCGTCTCTGCGCGATAGTGACACGGTCGCCCGCATCGGTGGCGAGGAGTTTGCGGCCTTGCTGCACCGCGCCGACGCGGAGCTCGCCGAGCGCGCATCCGAGCGGCTCCGAGGGGCGGTGCAGGCGGCGCGCCTCGCGCTCGGTCCCGGCGGGTCCTATCGGGTGACCGTTTCGGGCGGAATTGCCGTCTATCCGGACGACGGGCTCGACTCCAAAACGCTGCTGCGGAGGGCGGATGCCGCCCTATACGCGGCCAAGGCCGCCGGCCGCAACCAGATCTTCCGAGCCAGCGAGGTCGAGGATCCGCTCCAGCGGATCGAGTCCTTCGAGCCGATCGACACCTTCGAACCTCCGAGTTGATCCGAAGGCCGCTCCTCGAGATCTTGATCGACGATCGTTCGGTTTCATCCCGTGCCAGGAGAGAATCGTGTCATCATCGGATCTCGCCGCCAGGGAGTGCGTTCCGTGTCGAGGCGGCGTGCCGCCTCTGGAGGGCAAGGAGCTGCGACGTCTTGCCGGCGAGCTGGGGAGCGGTTGGAGCGTCGTCGATGAGCACCACCTGAAGAAGGAGTTCCGCTTCCCCGACTTCCGGCAGGCCCTGGAGTTTACCAATCGGATCGGCGAGCTGGCAGAAGCGCAGAACCACCACCCCGACATCTGCCTCGCGTGGGGTCGGGTAGGGGTGACGATCTGGACACACAAGATCGATGGCCTCACCGAGAGCGACTTCGTGTTCGCCGCCAAAGTCGAAGAGTTGTAGAGGGTCGGACCCTGCGTGCGCCTGCCCGCAGGCCGCTGGCCCGGCCGCTTCCCGCACCTGCCCGCATGCTTTCTGCGTCCCGGCGCAAGGGGTATCTTGTCGCGTTCCCATGACCGGCGCTCGTTAAGGCGGCCCTAGCAGTTCACGGACAGGCTCCCAGGGGGACCAGCGGCCCATGACCGTTACTACTCGCACCCCGCGTCCCGCGGGGCAGGGCGGACGTCCGACTGATCGCACGTTTTTCGGCCATCCGCGCGGACTTGCCACTCTGTTCTTCACCGAGATGTGGGAGCGTTTCTCCTACTACGGCATGCGCGCTCTGCTGGTGCTGTTCATGACTGCGCCGCTGGCGGTCGTCAATCCCGGCCTCGGTTTCGGTGAGGCGAAGGCGGCCGCCGTGTACGGCCTGTACACCTCGCTCGTCTACCTGTTGGCGCTGCCCGGGGGATGGATCGCCGACAACCTGTGGGGTCAACGACGCGCCGTCTTCGTCGGCGGCTGCATCATTGCCGCCGGCCACTTCACCATGGCCGCTCCGCTCGTCGGGCTCCCCGACCTTCCGAGCTTTTTCGGCGGGCTCGTCCTCATCGTTATCGGTACCGGACTCCTCAAGCCCAACGTGTCGACGATGGTCGGCGACCTGTACCCGAGCGCCGAGGCGGCCGGGGACGATCCGGAGGCCCACCTGCGGGCCGAAAGATGGGGGGCGAAGCGAGATGCCGCGTTCTCGATCTTCTATATGGGCATCAACCTCGGGGCGATTCTGGGGCCGTTCGTGTGCGGCACCCTGGGTGAGAAGGTCAACTGGCATTGGGGGTTCTCGGCCGCCGGCTTCGGGATGATCCTGGGGCTCATCCAGTACCGGCGGGGAGACAAGTACCTGGGCGACATCGGGTACCTGTCGAACGGCGACCCGAAGGCCGTTGCCGCCAGGAGTCGGGCGTTCTACCTGGCGGCCGGCGCGGTGGCAACGATGGCGGCGCTGTTCGTCATCGTCGCGACGCGTGGTATCATCAGTATCTCTCTTCAGGGCTTCGCTACTTGGCTCGGCTACGGAATCCTCCTCCTCACCATTCTCTTCTTCACCTATCTCATCCTCGGTACGACGTGGGCGGCAGGGGTAGCGGTCACCTTCGCCGCGCTGCTGGCGGGTCTGGTGGGCCTGGGTCCGCGTCTGCTCCCGGAGTTCGCCGGCCCGCTCGTCGAAACGGGGGAATGGGGGATCGTGGCGGGTCGCTACGCGATCGCGATCGTACTGGGGCTCTTCGTGCTCATGAATCTGGTCTTCCTGGCGACGGGCGGGGAGCGGGTGACGACCACCCGAAAGCGCCTCATGGTGATCTTCTGGCTGTTTCTGCTCGCCGCCGTCTTCTGGTCAGGTTTCGAGCAGGCAGGGTCGTCGATGAACCTGTTCGCTCGCGACCTGACGGATCGGGTGTACTTCGGCTGGGAGATGCCGACGACATGGCTCCAGAACGTCAACCCCGCCTTCATCGTCATCCTGGCACCGGTGTTCGGCTACCTGTGGACATGGCTGGCACACCGGGATGCTAATCCGTCGATTCCGCTGAAGTTCGCGCTCGGCCTCCTCGGGCTGTCCGCGGGCTTCTTCGTCATCGCATGGGGCGCCGCGCAGGCCACGACGGAGAACCCGGTCACCCCGGCGTGGTTGATCGTCACCTACTTCCTGCACACGTGCGGAGAGCTCGCGCTGTCGCCGGTGGGTCTGTCGTCGATGACCAAGCTCGCTCCCAGGGGCCGAGTCGGACAGATGATGGGGGTGTGGTTCATCGCCACCGCGCTCGGGAACCTGATCGCGGGCCTGGTGGCCGGGCAGCTCGAAGCGCTGCCGCCCGACCTGCTGTTCAGAAACGTGGCGCTCATCGCCGGAGCGGCCGGCGTCGTCGCTCTCCTGGTGAGTCGTCCGGTCAAGCGGCTGATGGGTGGAATCGAGTGATGGCCGACTGACCGCGGGACCGAATGGGAGAGAAGGACGTCCGGCACGGGAGCGACAAGCAGCAGCTCCGGATCTTCACCCAGAAGGTGCTCGACGACCTGCGTGCGCTGGAGCAGGTAATCGAGCGCGGACTGATCGAGACGGGGGTGCGGCGGATCGGTGCGGAGCAGGAGCTGTTCATCGTCGACCGCAACTGGCGCGCGGCGACCACCGCCCCCGAGGTCGTGGCCCGAGTCGGCGATCCGCGGGTGACGGGTGAGCTCGGACGCTTCAACCTGGAGTTCAATCTCGATCCGCAGCCGTTCGGGGGTGACTGTCTGCGCCGTCTCGAGCGGGGCACCGCGGAATTGCTGGCTCGGGTCCGGGCCGCGGCGCGCGAGTGCGGGGTCCGGGTGGTGCTCACGGGTATCCTTCCCACCCTGCGCAAGTCCGACCTTTCCCTCGACAACATGACGCCGGAGCCCCGGTACTACGCGCTGAACGATGCGCTCAATCGGCTGAGCGGGGGGCCGTACCAGTTCCGGATCACCGGAACCGATGACCTCATCCTCCGTCACGATTCCATCATGCTGGAGGCCGCCAACACGAGCTTCCAGGTCCACTTCCAGGTCGGACCCGAAGAGTTCGCGCGTCTGTACAACATCGCGCTCGCGGTCACGGCTCCCGTGCTGGCCGTTGCCTCCAATTCTCCGCTGCTGTTCGGAAAGCGGCTGTGGCGCGAGACGCGGATCGCCCTCTTCCAGCAGTCGATCGACACCCGCGGTGGCGCACCCGATCTCCGTGACATTCCCGCCCGGGTGAACTTCGGCACTCGATGGGTCGATCGATCGATCGTCGAGATCTTTCGCGAGGACATCGCCAGCTTCGACGTGCTCATGGTCACCGACATCGCCGACGACCCGTTTGCGGCGATCGAGCAGGGCAAAGCACCACCCCTCCGAGCTCTTATGCTGCACAACAGCACGGTGTATCGGTGGAATCGTCCCTGTTACGGCGTAAAGGACGGTGTCGCGCACCTGCGGATCGAGAATCGGGTACTGCCATCCGGACCCACGCCGCTCGATGAGGTGGCCAACGCGACGCTGTGGTTCGGTCTCATGGCCGGCCTTGCCGAGGAGCACCGGGATATCCGCGACGTGATGTCGTTCGACGATGCGAAGGCGAACTTCATCGCCGCCGCCCGGCTTGGCCTGTCCGCGCACCTGCACTGGCTGAACGGTGAGAGCTATTCGGTTCGCGATCTGGTCCTCGAACGTTTGGCCCCGCTCGCACGTGAAGCTCTGCTCGCCGCCGGCATCGATCACTCCGATGTGGAGCGCTACCTCGGCGTGATCGAAGCCCGGGTCGGTTCGCGACGAACGGGGGCGGATTGGATGATTCGTTCCGTTGCCTCCATGCACGACGGCACCCTGGACGAGAAACTGAGCGCGCTGACGGCGGCCACTGTCGCTCGCCAGGAGAACGGGTCGCCGGTTCATGAGTGGCCGCTGGCCCGTCTCGACGAGGCAGGGGGGTGGCTGCCGAGCTACATGTACGTCGAGCAGTACATGAATACCGCCCCGGTCACCGTGAGCGAGGATGCACCGATCGATCTGGTGGCGAACCTGCTCGACTGGCACCGCATTCAGCATGTGCCGGTGGAAGGGGAGGATCACACCCTGGTCGGCCTTGTTTCGCACCGGTCGTTGCTGCGTTTTCTTGCTGGAGAGGGTCGAGCCGATCAAGATGGGCCGATCCCTGTCAGTCGGATCATGCACCGGGATCTGATCACGATTCCGCCCCAAACGTCGACGATCGACGCCATCAAGCTCATGCGTGAGCACAAAATCGGCTGCCTCCCGGTGGTGTCGGATGGTCGCCTGGTCGGTCTGGTGACCGAGCGCGAGTTCACCGGAATCGCCGGACAGTTGCTGGAACAGATGCTACGGGAGTAGAAGTGCGACAGGTGGAAGTGAGCCAAGCCCGCACGGCGCCGAGGCGGACCCGGCTGATCGGAACCTACCGGGGTCAGGATTCCGGTCCGCTCCTGCTGGTGGTGGCCGGCGTGCACGGCAATGAACCGTCGGGAATCCTCGCACTCGAGCGCGTATTCGCTGCCCTTGAGACGCAGCAGCCCGCCTTTCACGGGGATCTGGTGGCGATCGCCGGCAACGTGACGGCCCTCGACGAGGGACGCCGCTTCATTCAGGAAGACCTCAATCGATGCTGGTCGGAAGCCCGCATGGCAGCGCTGCGGAGCACCGATCCGTCCGATCTCGGGGTCGAGGGGCTGGAACAGCGCGAGCTGCTTGAGACGATCGAGGACGAGGTCGCAGGCGCGAGGGGAGCTCTCTACTTCCTCGACTTGCACAGCACATCCTCCACCAGCGTTCCCTTTCTCACGCTCTCCGACACGATCCGCACGCGCGCCTTTGCGCTACGATTCTCGCTGCCGCTCGTGCTCGGGTTGGAGGAGCAATTGGATGGCACGCTCCTCGATTACATGTATTCGCGCGGTGAGATCGCGGCCCTGGGAGTCGAGGCTGGGCGCCATGACGCCGCGGTCTCGGTCGACCGCCACGAGTGGGTAGTGTGGCGCGCCCTCGAGCTGATCGGGGCGTTGAAGGAGCCGCTGCCGGGGGCAGTCGAGGCGCAGGCCAGGCTCGCCGCCGCCGCGGCCGGAATGTCGCTCGCGTACGAGGTCATCTATCGCCACGCCATCGAGCCGGCGGACCGATTCCGGATGCTGCCGGGATTCGCCAACTTCCAGGCGGTTCGGGCCGGCGAGATGCTGGGTCGCGACCGGCGGGGCCCCGTCCGTTCACCGCTCGATGGGCACCTCTTCCTGCCATTGTACCAGGAGTTGGGCGATGATGGGTTCTTCATCGTGCGTGAGATTCGACCCTTCTGGTTGAAGATCTCTGCAACGCTGCGCCACCTCCGCTTCGACCGCATTCTCACCCGGCTGCCCGGGGTACGGCCGTATGCGGGCGATCCCGACACCTTCGTGGTGAATCGACGCGTCGCGCGCTGGTTCGTGGCCGAGATCTTCCATCTGCTCGGTTTCCGGCGCCTCACCAGCACCGACGGCGAGATCGTCGTGCGTCGCCGCCGACACGACCGCCGTCGCCCCCCCCAGGACAGCCGCCGGACTAACCTGCCACTACGCTGAGCAGCCAGGCGCAGCCGAGCGCGGCGTAGATCCCGAGCACATAGCCGGCTACCGCCATCAGCAATCCGACCGGAGCCATCGCCGGGTGATACACGCCGGCCACCACCGGAGCGGACGCCGCCCCGCCGATGTTTGCCATACTGCCGGTAGCGACGAAAAACAGGGGAGCGCGAATGAGGCGGGCGACGATCACCAGAAGGCTGGCGTGGATCGCGATCCACAGTGCCCCTGCCGCCAGAAACAGGGGCGCGGCCAGGACGGCCTTCAGGTCGGCCTGGGCGCCGATCGCGGTGAGGAGCAGGTAAAGGGCCAAGTAGCCGGCCTTCGAGGCTCCATCTTCTTCCAGCCGGCTGATCGGCGTGAACGAGAGCAGCAGCCCGCCCGTCACCACGATGAGCACGGCCCACGTGGTGTGGCTGATGATGGTCGGATCGCCGAGGGGTGGCAGCGCGTCGCCAAGCGCCACGGCCGCGATGGCGCCGGCGAAGCCCAGCCCCGCGATCATGGCAGCTGACCGGATCTCGAGCGGCCGCCGCTCCGCCTCGAGCGCCGCCAGATGGCGATTCGCCTCTTCGATGGCGGCGGTGCGAGCGCGGATACGACGATCGAAGCGGGCCTGCCAGGCGCTGAAGAAGAGCAGTACGCCCATCCATCCGTACCCGACCACCGTATCGACCACGATGATCGGGCCGAGGATCGAGTCCGGAGTGCCGACGCTTTCGGCGATGGCTACCATGTTGGCCGTGCCCCCGATCCAGCTGCCCGAAAGGGCCGCAAATCCCGTCCACGCCTCGGGAGGAAGGAACCCTCCGAAAACCAGATACGCTACCGGACCGCCGATCACGATGCCGACGGTTCCGGTTACGACCATGATCAGAGCCATGCCTCCCAGACGGGCGATGCTCTTCAGATCGACCGAGACCATGAGCAGCAAGAGCGCAACGGGCAGCAGATAGCGGATCATCCACTCGTAGGTCGGTGACGCTGCCGGGGTGATCCCGACCGTGGTCGAGATCGTCGGCACGAAATAGGCGTAGATCACCGGCGGCGTGAAGGCGAACAGCTTCCGCAGGCGGGGCACGCCGCTGGCCCAGAAGATGACGGCTAGCACACCCCCCAGGTAGCCGAATACCGCCATCGGCTGTTGAATCAGAGCAGTCGCGGATTCGGGCATGGGGCCAGCTCCTAGCGGCGCGTTGCCGGAGGCTCCAATCGACCGAGACTCTTAAGGCTCCGCCCGACACGGAGCAACAGGAGACCGAGCATCGCGAGTCCGGTAAGCAGTCCGATCACGTCGTAGATGGTCGCGGGGACATCGCCGACCCGGAACGGGAGCGGACCCCAGACGACCGCGACCGTGTTGAGCCCGATGAGCACGAGCCGCGCCTCGGTGGGGCCCAGAAGCCCGTAGCCGAAGCTGAATTCCCCGAACACGTGGGTCTCGAGGTAGACGTTGATGGACATGATCAGGTAGGCGATGACGTTGGCGAGGGCAACCGAAAGCAGCATGTACGGCGAGAGGCCGAGACCGAGGCCGATGGCGAAAGTCGAGTACGCGTCCGTCAAGTGATCCAGATAGAAGCCGTATCGCGGTCGCTCGATCTTGCGGACCCGGGCCAGCGTGCCATCGAGGCTGTCGCCGAACCATTGCACGATGAGAAGGCCGCTCGCCGCCCACAGCCAGGCAGCGGTCAGGTTGGAAAGGATGTACGCGACCGCGATGCCGGTCGAGGCGAGAAGTCCTAGCACGGTGAGGTCGTCGGGGAGAATCCTGGCCGGGAGCGCAGCCGCCAGTCGCGGCAGAATCCACTGCTCGAAGCGGGCGAGAACGAAGCGGTAGTGTCGCTCGTGCTTTCCCCTGGCTTCAGCGGGGGTGCCGCCCTCATCACGCCCGGAGTCCGCTGTCGATGGATCGCCCGACCCGAGCCCCGACGGCACCGTCACGCCTCTCGAACCGCGGCTTCGACCTCCGCGTAGTCCGGCTCGACACCCGGATCGTCCGACACCCAGTCGTACGCGACGGTACCGTCGCGGGCAATGACGAACACGGAGCGTTTGGATATCTCCCGCAGCCCTCTGAACTCGTCATGTAGAACCCCGTACGCCCGCGATACGTCGCGATTGAAGTCCGAGAGTATGGGGAAAGGAATGCCCTCTGCCTGACGAAAGCGATCGGTCGCGAACGGACTGTCCACCGAGATGCCGAAAACGCGGGTGTTCAACCCCTTCCAGCGATCCCATGTATCCCGGACGCGGCACAGCTCCGCCGTGCACACGGGACTGAAGGCGAGGAAAATGAAGAGCAGCACCACCGGGTCCCTCCCGATGCACTCACCCACATCGACCATCTCTCCCGGCTTCGCCGGTAGCGCGAATCGGAACGCCGGGTCTCCGGCCCGAATCGTCATATCCGTTCCCGCACGGTGACTCCACGCCCGATCGGCTCAGAACGCGCCACCACCACCACCGCCGCCACCGCCGCCGGAAAAACCGCCACCACCGCTGAAGCCGGAGCCGCCGGAGCTGCGCGGCGACGAGGTCATCGCGGAAGCCGAACGAGTCGACATTTCGTTGAGATGACTCACCAGCACCGCGCTGTGGAAACCACGGAAGTCACCGCCACGGTACCAATCCGGGGGCTCCTTGTAGATGTCGGCGAAGGCGGCCGCCCACTTCCGGTCAACTCCGAGGGCCATGGCGTAGGGCAGCAGGCGCTCGAACTGTTCCGGACCGGTTATCATCCGTCGGAATCGGTCTTCCTCGACCCGTTCGAGGAACTCTTCAAGGCCGAGCACGCGCTCGAGCGCGCCAACTCCGGCTGGTGTCCGGGCGGGCATGATGAACGCGAACCCGATCACGATCACCACGGTCAACAGCCCGGCGATGACCAGGGCCACCATCGAGAGACCGAAGCTGGCGGTCAGCATCGTCAACCCGATGAAGGTGGCCACGCAGAAGGCGATACCGCCGCCGAGCCAGGCGGCTCTGACACGATCGGGTCGCTGACGGTAATAGCGCAGCCTCAACAGGTGTCCGAAGATCTGGCTGCGGACGCTCGGCAGGTCCCGGTAGAACTCGTTCCGGAGGTCGGAGAGAGCCACGTTTTGCCGTGCTCCTCCCTTGAACAGCGCGTCGAGCAACCTGCGCTCGTGCCCATTGAGCGATCCATCCCCCCGCCAGTCACGAGCCACCGTGAATCGGAACTCCCGGTCGGTCAACAGGCCCAGGAGCTGTTTCTTCTCCGTCTCCTCGATGGTCAGGTAGCCCCGGACCGCCAGGTCCACGATGGTCGCGGTGACGTCGCGCATGTCGGCCGAGTTGTCCACCAGGGTCCCCACCTCCGCCGGGCTGAGTCCCGCCGGCGGCTCATACTGGGGTGCGATCGAACCGAGCTTGGGGTCCCGACCGCTCCGGCTCCACAGGAAGTACATGAGCCCGAACACGAAGACCGGAACGAGAAGCAGGATGTTGCCGCGCAGAAAGAAGCTGGCCTCGTCGACGAACGTCGGTCGATCCACCACGCCCGGATCCCACGCGATGTCGATCGTCAGCCCCTCGTGGAAGGCGAGCGGACGTGTTGCCCGGAAGAATACGGTTCGGTCCCGGATGTCGATGTCGGCCGCCTGTTCGCGAGAACCGTAGGCGCCAGTGAAGGCCTGCGCCCGAACTCCGGTCACCCCGGCGGGGAGTTCGACGCGGGCACGCGCGGCTTCGATCGCCACTGGCCATTCGTCACCGGTGGCATTCCAGTATAGCTCGTCGTATTCGGCCTCGAAGCGGAGGGCGTTGCGGACCCGATAGCGGATTGCCACCGTGCGCACGGCATCCACGGCGCCGGGGATCCAGATCTGGAGTTTCCGGTAGTGTCCCTCTCGGCTGGACTGGAACCGGAGCTCGCTTCCCGCACCGTCGGTGACCGCCTCGACGTCGAGGAAGATGCTGCGGTTGAAGCCGCCGCCGATCCGCACCTCGAGCGGGATCATGCGGAAGATGCCGTTGAAGGACCCTTCGAAGCGCGGCCGAATCGTCTCGGTGACCGAGATCGTGCCGTCTTTCAGCACCCGGACAGCGACCTCGAAGCTCTGGATGACCCACGAGCGCGAGGCCGACACGCCGCTCCCGTCCCCGAGCGCCGGATCGTGTCCAAGGGACGCGGACTCAGCTGGCGATGCGTCCGCTACCGTTGAGACACTGAAGAGGGCGGCGACGAGGAGGGCCGCCGCCGGAATCGTTCGCATCTCCGCTCAGGAGTCGGAATCGAAGCTGACTCGAGGTGCCTCGCGCTCGGCCTCCGAGCTCAGCTCGAAGAACTCCTCCTTGTGGAAGCGGAACATGTTGGCGACGACATTGGAAGGGAACTGGTCGATCTTCGTGTTCAGGTCCCGCACGACAGCGTTGTAGTAGCGGCGGGCGCTCTGCACCGAGTTCTCGATCTCTTCCAGGCTGGCCTGGAGTCGGGTAAAGCTCTCGACCGCGCGCAGTTGGGGGTAGGCCTCGGCGAGCGCAAACAGCGACTTGAGAGCACCCGCGAGGGCACCCTCCGCGACGGCTTTGTCGGCCGGCCCCTGGGCGCTCATGGCGCGGTTGCGGGCTTCGATCACCGCTTCCAGGGTATCGCGCTCGTGGCCGGCGTACCCTTTGACCGTCTCCACCAGGTTCGGGATGAGGTCGTAGCGACGCTTGAGCTGCACGTCGATATCGGCCCACGCGCTCTCGGCCCGCACCCGCAGACGAACGAGGCCGTTGTAGATCGAAATGGTGGCGATGACGAGCACAACGAGAACGAGGACGAGAACGAGCGTTCCGGACATGTGACGGCTCTCCTCACAGGGCGGTGATCGAGATGCTGGCGGTCGAGGCGCGCCCGAAGCGGCAGTCTGCAATATGTCCCGGCGCCCGGCAGCCGGCCAGTTGACTGTCAGCCGTTTCCGATCGAGGCGGCTGACCCGGCGTCGGATCGTGGTGCGTCGGCTCAGTCCCCAGACAGACGCACGACGGTCTCGTATTCGACCTGCGTGACCGGTTGCACCGAAAGGCGCATCCCGCGCCGCAACAGCCACATGTCGGCGAGCTCCGGAACTTCCTTCATCTGTTCGCGGGTCACGGGTCGTGCGAAGGTCCGGAGGTGACGGAGGTCCACGTCCCACCAGCGCGGAGATTCCGGAGTCGACTTGGGGTCGTAATACGGGCTCTCGGGCTCGAACTGCTGTGAGTCGGGGTGAGGAGCCCCTGCCACCTCCGCCAGGCCGTACACCCCGAGCGGATCCGTATTGGAGTGATAGAACAGAACCGGGTCGCCGTCCCGCATTTCATCCCGCATGAAGTTCCGCGCCCGGTAGTTCCTCACCCCCCACCACTCGGTGACACCCTCTGTCTCCAGGTCGCCGATCGAGTAGGTGCCGGGTTCGGACTTGACGAGCCAGTGGTTCTTGGCCATATGTGATACACTCGTCCAGGGCGGTGGTCGGGGGTAGCCGGTCACCGAAGGGTGGTTCGCTGCGTCGTCATCGGGGGGAACATACGGCGGCGCCGACGTTTAGGGGATGCGGAGGGTGTGACCCAGGAGGAGCCCAGCCGTCCTTCCTCCGTAGCACACTGTCCCGAGATGGAATGCGTTTTCGGCTCGGGGACCCGTGCCGAGAGCGCGCGAGGGCCGTCGCGAATCGGATGCACGGACGCGTCCGGAATGCCCGTTTCGCGGCGGCCAGCGTCGCTGAGAGCGTAGGGGGGAGACAAATGAAGACGGTTCGTCCTCGACCTCTTCGACTCGCGCCTCGACCGGCGGCAGCCTCGCACCGGTAGGTGCGAGGGGCCTGATCCAACCTTCGCGAGCGAAACCGGAACCCGGTCAGCCCATGTCCACGTGCGCACCCTCCGCATTCTCCGCTGCCTGGAGCTCATCCCGGTGTCGTCGGAACAGGGCTCGACGCATGTCTCGCAAAGCCGGTGCCGGTGCATTCGGGGTTACGGCCGTGCTGGGGTTCGGGCAACCGGCGCACTTGAACGCACAGGGAAGCGGACCCGGCACATGGCAGTTCGAGCTGGGGGGCGGGGTCGCGATCCCGATCAGCAATGGCTTGAGGGACGCCACCAGGACGGGAGTCGACTTCGATCTCTTGATCGGTTACCAGGCGGCGCAGCGATTGGGTGTCAACGCCTACGGAGGCCTTTCCCTGTTGAAGGGCGAGGAGAGCACGGGCGGCACTCCGCCGGCGGCATTCGACCTGCCCGACACCGACATCTGGCGCTACGGGATCGGCCTGGAAATCAACCCGACCCGGCCCGGCAATCGGTTCATGGCGCTGCTCGGAGCGTCTGTCGGACTGGCGACTTCGACCGTCGATTCGTTCACGCCTCCGGGTGAGGCCGAGGTTCCGAGCAGCAGCAGCACGGATTTCAGCGCGGGGGGGCAGGTGAGGGTTCTGTATCGAGTCAACCCCAACTTCGGGATCGGCGCCGGGGGCGAGCTGTTTTTCGTCTTCGCGGGTGAGACCGAAAGCTACCTGCCGTTCAAGGCGTATTTGCGCTGGATGCAGTAGCGGCTCGATCGCAGCCACGTCGGGCTCCGGCACGACGGGAAACCACTCACCTCTTACATCGTGTACGAGCAGTGAAATGCAGTGAGGCCCGCAGGGGCGAAAAAAGGAGCGGACACATGAGCAGATCAGGACGCAAGTTCGGAGCTCTGGGGATGACGGCGGCAGTGGCCGGCCTGATGTTGCTGGCCTCCCCCGAGCGGGCGGCGGCTCAGGGAGCAAGGTGGTACGGCTACGTGCAGGGCGGCTACTCCTTCCTGACCGGGGACGTCAGCGACTTCAACAAGGCCGGCTTCGACACGGGGCTCGGGTTCGGCGCGATGCTGAAGGAGCGGGTGTTCGTCGGTCTGTTCGGCGACGTCGGCTTCCACAGCGGGGAGGAGACCGTGATCTCCGGCGTCGACTTCCCCAAGCTGACGATCTGGCGGTACGGCGTTGAGGGCGGCGTGCAGGCGGTGGATCCGGCCGCCGGTCCGTGGCGGGTGCCGATCGGCCTCGGCCTCGGTCTCGGAACGGTGAGCGTGGAGGATGGGGACAGCAACACCAACTTCATGCTCGACGGCTTCATCGGCGTCGGCCGACAGGTGAGCCCGAACGTCCAGGTCGGCATCGCCGGCACCTTCTACGTCATCTTCACCGATGTGTCGAGCACGACCGGGATTCCGCTGTCGCTATACATCGCCTTCACTCAGTAGACGGGAGCATGGTGTCGAAACGTCGAGCACGGGCGGGAGCGCTGGCCGCGATCGCGGCCAGCGCCGCGCTCCTCTCCTCCCCGAGCGCGGCTCGTGGGCAGGGCAACTGGTTCGGTTATCTCGACGGCGGGGTGGCGTTTCCGACGGGCGAATTCGGTGACGGGTTCGAGACGGGGCCGGTGTTCGATCTCGGGTTCGGAAAGATGGTGC
>CAZJXR010000019.1:31615-32083 GCA_964550085.1 uncultured Gemmatimonadota bacterium | reverse complement strand
GGCGGGCTCACCATGGGGCTGGCGCCGGCGCTGTTCGAGGAGATCAGTTACGACGAGGAGGGCAACATCTCGGGCGGCAGCTTCATGGATTACCTGGTGCCGACCGCCATGGAGACGCCGCACTGGGAGACGGACAAGACGGTGACCCCGTCGCCGCACCACCCGCTGGGCGCCAAGGGGGTCGGTGAGTCGGCCACCGTCGGGGCGCCGCCGGCGATCGCCAACGCGGTGGTCGACGCGCTCTCGCACCTCGGCGTGACCCACATCGACATCCCGATCACGCCCGAGAAGGTGTGGACCATTCTGAACGAGAAGGGGATCGCCGAGTAGGCGGGCAAGCCGCCGGTCTGATCATCCTGCCGTCGATATCTTCGCACCGGTAGTCGGCCGCGGCTGCGCGTCGGTCGCGGCGGCGTAAGCGAACGCTAGACGACCAGCCTCCGGGTGGCCTTAGATTGCTGCCGGCTG
>CAZJXR010000019.1:16259-31605 GCA_964550085.1 uncultured Gemmatimonadota bacterium | reverse complement strand
GCTGGCGATGATCTTCGTTCCATCGCGCATCTCGACCTGAAGCCGACTTCCGTCATACGGAAAAAGCGCGGCAACGTACTCGAGGTTCACCATATGCGAGCGGTGAACCCGGATGAAGCGCTCCGGATCGAGCCGCGCCTCGAGATCGCGCATGCGGACATGCACCAGATACCGCCGCTCGTTCGCGTACAACGCCACGTAGTCGTCGCGCGCCTCCAGGCGCTGAATCGAATCGATGGTGAGCGGCACGATGCGGCCGCGCTCGCGCACGAACAACCGCGTCACCGGTCCCGCCGACAGGGCCCGGCGAGCACGATGGATCGCGGGGTCAGCTGCCGTGGCCGCGCCCGGCTGGGGCGCGTCGATCGCGTTTCGGGCGCGCTCGATCGCCTGGCGAAACCGGCGCTCGCCGAACGGTTTGAGCAGGTAGTCGAGCGCCTGGAGCTCGAACGCGGTGACCGCGTAGCGGTCGTAGGCGGTGGTGAAGATGACGTGCGGCGGCTCGTCGAGGTGCTCGAGCACCCCGAGGCCGCTGACGCCGGGAAGGCGGATGTCGAGGAACAGCAGATCCGGCTTCAGATCCCGCACCGCGCCGATGGCCGCCGTCCCGTCTGCCGCTTCGCCCACCGTCTCGATCCACTCGACCGGATCGAGCAGTTCTCGCAGCTTGCGGCGGGCGAGCGGCTCGTCGTCGACAATGAGGGCGCGGATCGGCGGCGAGCGGTTCACGGCGCGGAACGACGACGTGGCCGGGCGGAGGCCGCGGGCCGATCGGCCGGGCCACCCTTGTCCGGTGCACGAGGTCCGGTGCGGGGCAGGGTGACCGTCGCGCTGAGGCCCCGACCGGGAGCCGTTTCGACCTCGAGCGAGGCGGCACTTCCGTACAGCGCCTGCAACCGCTCGCGCAGCCCCTGAATCCCGTGTCCCCGGCCCGCTTCGACCTCCGACAACTCGCTTCCTGGACCGTCGTCCCGAACCGTGATCGCGAGCCTGTCCGCGTGCAGGCGGGCGGAAATCCGGATCCGACCGCCGCTCGGCCGCGGGGCGACCGCGTACTGAACTGCGTTCTCGACCAGAGGCTGAAGGGTGAAGGATGGGACGGGGCAGGAGAGAGTGCCCGGTCCGAAATCGGTCTCCACCCGCAGGCGTGAATCGAAGCGAATCCGCTCCAGACCCAGGTAGTCACGGGTGAAGGTCCACTCATCGGCAAGGGGAACTTCGTCACCGACGGCGCCATCCAGCGCGTAGCGGAGGAGGTCACCCAACCGCTCGACTGCCTGCTCGGCGCCCGACGGGTCGTGACAGACGAGCGCCGACACCGAGTGGAGGGCGTTGAACAGGAAGTGGGGATTGAGCTGCGCGCGCAGCGCCTGCAACCGAGCCTCCGCCGCCAGCGCCTCGGCCCGTGCCGCGACCCGTTCCTGATCGCGCAGCCGACGGCGAATCCGGACCGAGTACGATACGCCCGCCAGGAGCCCGTACAGCAGCAGCCCCATCAGCACGCGCCACCCGACCACGCGCGACCGGATCAGCATGTCGAGCAGCGACTCCCCGCTCTGCACCGCCCCGATCGCGAAGTCGACCAGCGTCCACACGATGGCGAACGCGAGGCCGAAGCCGAAGTGCACGAGGTAGAAGGGGAGGCGCACCGACTCGGGCCACGGAAACCGATCCGACAACCACCACACACCGATCCCGAGCAGGGCGGCCGACCCCATGGCGATGACGCCCGATTCGAGGGCGGTGGCCAGCGACGCCCCGGCATAGGCGAGCACGAAGAGCGCCCATAGCAGGACGAAGGGGAGCCAGGCGAAAAGAAGCTTGAGCGCCACGCGGGCCCGCTGCACGTCGTGCCTCCTGTTGTACGGCCGCGACCGGCAATCTGGGGCGCCCGGCGGATCGCTGCCAACCGGGCGGCGACCGTTCACCGACCCGTTCGACCGTTGACCGAACGGGCTTTGCAAGACGGCGGCGAACCCGCGTAGGCTGGGCTCGACAACCAGCGAGAACGCCGGCGGCCACCGGGCCCCGGAAGAGGTCCAGACGGCCCGGCCGGCGCAACCAGCCTTGCTAACGTGTTCAAGATAATGAAAAACCGTTTCTTAACCTGCTTGTGCTCGAGTGTTGTAGCAACGACCGGGCTCGCCTGCGACGGCCTGCCGGCGCGCGAGGAGGCCGTCACCTCGACCGAGGCCAGCTACGCGCGGGCGCGCGCCGCGGTCGAAGCGAGCGCGGCGGCGCTCGGCGGAACCGAAGCGCTCGCCGGGGTCGCCACGGTGGGTTTCCGCTACCAGAGCCGCGCCTGGCGGCGCGGCCAGAGCGCGGCGCCGGAGGCCGCGTACGACGGCGCCCCGGCACGCGGTCGTTTCGTGTACGAGGTCGCGAGCGATCGGCTGTGGCAGGAGTTCGAGACCGAGTTCCGGGGTGGCCTGCCGCTCGCATTCGAGCGGGTGATCGTGGCGGACAGCGGATGGAACTACCGCCCGTCGAGCGGCGAGCTCACCATACTCACCGCCTTCGACGTGAGTCTCAACCGGGCGCTGCTGGCCGGGTGGCCGCCGCGCGCGCTTCCACACGCACTCGTTCAGGCTGCGCTCGCCAACCCGGCCACCATGCGGTGGGTGGGCGAGACGGTGGAGGACGACCGGCGCTTGGAACGGGTCCTGTTCGCCGACACCGACGGCACTCTGGTCACTCTGTCCATCGACGCCGCGACGGGTCTCCCCGTCCGAATCGAGGGGCTGGCCAGCGACATACTGCTCGGGGACGCGGTAAGCGAGATCCGGTACGCCGACTACCGGCCGGTCGAGGGGGTGCAGGTTCCGCGCACGGTGGTGTTCGCTACCGGCGGTGAGGTGCTCGGAGAATGGTCGCTCGCTGACCTTGCGATCAACGCGCCGATCGAGGCGGAGCTGTGGGAGCCGCCGCCCGGGGTGCCGGTGCTGGAGTGGACGCCGCGCTGGCAACCGCGGCCGGTTGCGGATGGCGTGTACGCCGTCCGCATGTGGTCGGGAAACGGCTTCAGCTACAACACCATGCTGGTGGAGTTCGACGATTTCGTAGCCGTGGTCGAAGCGCCGCTCTCCGACCTGCTGTATCAGGTGGTGGCCAACATCGTGCGCACGGTGGCGGCGGACAAGCCGATCCGATACGTGATCCCGACCCACTATCACTTCGACCACACGCGCGGCCTGAAGGCGTACATGGCAGCCGGCGCGACCGTGCTGGCCCCGCCCCTCACCGCCGCCTTCGTGCAGGAGCTGGCGAGGGCGCCGCACACGCTGACGCCGAACCCGCTGTCGCAAGCGGGGGTCGAGCCTCAGATCGAGGAGTACACCACCTCGACCACTGTCTCCGACGGCCAGCGCGAGCTGGTGCTGTACGAGATCGGACCGAGTCCGCACGTGGATGAGATCGCCATCGCGTACCTGCCAGGGGAAAAGGTGCTGTTCGTGAGCGACCTGTTCACCATTCCCGAGGGCGGTGCCTTCGGGCCACCCGACGAGACGCTGCGTGCCTTCGCCCGCACGCTCGACTCGCTCGGGCTCGAGATCGAGGCGGTGGTGCCGGGCCACGGAGCGGTGGGCAGTTTCGCCGACATGGAACGGGCATTGTCCGGTTCGGCCGCCGACGGGGAGGCGGTCGCCGCGGTTCAGCGCTAGAAGTCGCCTCGGCTCCGGCCGCCGGCGCGGGGGCGCCGGCGCTCCAGCGGCCGCGCCAACGTCCGCGCTCCGACGGCCGCACGAACTGTCCGCGCTCCGCGGCTGCGCGGATGCCGTGCTCCTCCCGCTTGCCGGAACCGCCACCTGCTCCTCCCTCCACGGGCGACTGCCCCGAAGTCCCCGCCAACCCCTTTGCCCTTTCGCCGCTCGATCGGGTAGACTTCCCCGACCATGATCGAACGAGAGACGAGGGAGACGGTCGAAGTGGTTCGTCTGGCGCACGGCAAGGTGTCCGCTCTGGACACCGAGCTGCTCGACGCCCTGGACGCCGTTCTGCGTGAGGTCGAGGAGGACGCCCGCTGTCGAGCCTGCGTGTTGACCGGCACCGGATCGGTCTTCAGCGCCGGCGTCGATCTGTTCCGGGTGTTGCAGGATGGGCCGGAATACCTGGCCGAGTTCGTTCCGCGGATGCGGGCCGCCGTCCGGCACCTGTTCGCGTTGCGGAAGCCGATCGTGGCGGCGGTCAACGGACACGCGATCGCCGGCGGCTGCGTGATCGTGTGCGCGTGCGACTATCGGGTGATGGCCACCGGCGACGGTCGGATCGGCGTCCCGGAGCTGAGCGTCGGGGTGCCGTTCCCCGCTGTGGCGCTCGAAGTGATGCGATTCGCCACCCCGCGCGCCCACCTCCAGCATCTCCTGCTGACCGGCCGAACGGTGCGAGCCGAGGAGGCCCGCTCGCGCGGTCTGGTGGACGACGTGTGCGGGCCGGCCGCGCTCCTCGACACGGCGGTGGCGTTCGCCATGCGGCTCGGTGCCATCCCGCCCCAGGCGTTCGATATCACGAAGCGCCAGCTCCGGACGTCTTCCCTGCGGAACATGGACGCGCTCGAGGCGGAGTTAGGGGACGAAGTGGCAAAAGCATGGAGCGCGCCCGAGGCGCGGGCGGCCATTCAGGCCTACCTGGAGGCTACGGTCGGCAAGAGCCGGCAGACGACGGAAGGCAAGAAATCGGAGGAAACGAGATGACGAAGGGCAGGAAGTCAGAGGCCAGGAGATGAGAGACGCGATGCGACGAACGGCGGGACTGCCGATCGTGCTCCTGATGGCCGGAGGCTGCTCGACGACCGGCGGTCCTTCCGAGCCGGCCCCTCCGGTACTCGAGGTGTCGGTCGAGGCGGATCTGACGCCGGCGGAAGCGGCGGCCACCATCACGGCCGACCAGATGCGGGCGCGTATTTCGACTCTGGCCAGCGACGCCATGCGGGGCCGCAACACGCCGAGTCCGGAGCTCGACTCGGCGGCGCACTATCTGGCCGGCGAGTTCGAATCGTTCGGTCTGCTGCCAGCCGGCGACGAAGGCAGCTTCATCCAGCGCTACCCGTACGAGCAGGTCCGGATCGATCTGGCGACGATCGAGCTGGCGTGGCGGCAGGGTAGCGAGCGCAACGCGTGGTCGTTCGGCACCGACTATTTCGTTGTGCCGGCGTCCGGATCGACCGCCGCAGGGGAGGCGGTCTACGTGGGCTCGATCGAAAGGGCGCTGAAGGGGCTGCCGGCGGAGGTCGCCGGCAAGATCGTGCTGGTCACCACACCACCGCAGCTCGGCCTGGATGCCCTTCAGGCCATCCGTGCCGCCGAGGCAGCCGGTGCGCTCGGGATCGTTCTCGTCCTCGATGCGGCCGTCCCCGCCGAAGCGATCGGTCAGGTATCGAGATCCCTGCTGGGCGGCGGGATCCCGGTGCAGCCGCTGCCCGCCGCCGGTCTGCGACACGACGCGGCGCGGGCCGCCTTTGCGGCAGCGGGGCTCGATCTGGACACATTGCTGGCGGCGGAGGAGAGCGCGGCATCCGCGGTGACGTCCCTCCCCGGCATCACGCTGCTCATTCAGGCGGTCACCAACGAGACGCTGCACCACCCGCCGAACGTGGTAGCGCTCCTGCCCGGGAGCGACCCGCGCTTGGCCGCCGAGTACGTCGTGTTCTCGGCCCACTTCGATCACATCGGCGTCGGCGAGCCGAACGCCTCCGGCGACTCCATCTACAACGGGGCGGACGACGATGCCTCCGGCACATCGGCGGTCGTCGAGGTGGCGCAGGCCTTCGCCTCGTTGAGCGAAGCGCCGGCCCGTTCGATCCTGTTTCTGGCCGTGAGCGGGGAGGAGAAGGGGTTACTCGGGTCGCTCTACTTCTCCGACCACGCCCCGGTGCCGATCGACTCGGTGGTCGCCAACATCAACCTGGACATGGTGGGCCGAAACTCGCCTGACACGGTGATCGCCATCGGGGGCGAGTTCTCGTCCCTCGGTCCGCTGCTCATCGAGGTCGTCGAACAGAACCCCGATCTCGCGCTGGTGGTGGCGCCGGATCCCGATCCGAGTGAGAACGCCTTCTTCCGCAGCGATCACGTCGCCTTCGTCCGGCACGAGATCCCGTCCATCTTCCTCACCGCCTGGCTGCACGACGACTACCACCAACCTTCGGATGAGGTCGACAAGATCGATGCGGACAAGGCGGCTCGCATCGCGCGCCTCGCCTTCTACCTCGGGTACGCGATCGCCGAGGCGCCGGAGCCGCCGGAATGGACGGACGAAGGGATCGTGACGGTGCGCGAGATGCTGAAGCAGCTCCCGTTCTGAGCCGGCCCGGCGCCTGGTGAGCACGCGACGCCGCGTCGCGGTCGGGACCGAGGCCACCAGCAGTCGGGCGGCCGTCGGCCTCGCTTATGTGCAGCGGGCGGCAGCCGCGGCGCCCATCCCGCGGCGCGCTCCGTTCGCAGTCGGCGCCTTCGGGCCGACCGAGGCGGAGGACGCCGTCCCGTCGACGCTCGGTGTTCTCGAGGCGATCCGTCGCCGTTCGCGCGGCGTCCCGGTGACCATCACCTTCGTGGGCGGATCGGGGACGGACTTCGACGCTCCGCTCGGCGGGCTCGCCAATCCGGCATCCGGGGCTCCACTCGCTGACGACGACCTGTTCATCTTCTTCGGCAGCCAGTCGGTCTACGACCGGAGTTTCCCGCCCGGCGCTTTGTCGCTGGCCTGGAGCTCGCAGGCCGTACAGTGGTTGAGCGCGATCCCGGCGCCGGTTCCCGACCACATCGGACCATTTGCGCTCGACGGGGAGCTGGCCCGTGCGTATCGCCGACGGGCGGCCGAGGACTGGGCGCGGTTCCTCGATCACCGGGCCCGGGAGCTGCGCGCCTCCGGACGGCTGGTCGTGGTCGGCGCGGCCGCCGACCCATCGGGCGACAGCGGCTGGGGCGGGCTGTTCGAGCTGGCCAACGAGTCGCTCCGCGACATGGTGCGGGACGGTGTGCTGCGCGCCGGTGAGTACGAGGCGATGACGATTCCCGTCTGGTACCGAACGCCGGAGGAGTTCCTGCAGCCCTTCTTCGGCCAGGAGGTCAACGAAGATCTGGAGCTCGAGGATCACGCCCCGATCCTGCTGCCCGATGTTCTGCGCGAGAGGCTGACCGAGGACGGAGATGTGGAGGGCTACGCGATCGCTCGCGCACGGGACTTCGTGCGCGCGAACGGTCGCGCCCTGTTCGCGTCGCTAGCCGGCGATCGAACCGCACCGGAGCGGGAACAGCTGACGCGCGAGCTGGAAGAGCGGCTCGGGCGGCGAATCGAGCACACACCCGACGCCGCCGCATGTTGTCCGTGCGTCTACCAGCTTCTGATCGCCAAGGCGTCGTGAACCGGATGCGGATCCCGTCGCTGCCCAAGCGACTCGATCGGACCGCGGCGGATCCGGTCACAGCGCAGACAGGTCGGCGGATGGACGGCGGACCTAATCGGCCCGCGACAGAACGACCTTAACTTCCTGCCCTCTCTCGTGCGTGATGGCCAGCGCGTCGGCCGGGTTGTTGCTCCAGCGCAGCCGCCCCGCCACGTAGGCGGCGACGGACACTCCGTACGTCGAGCCGTCCTTGATGCCGTGCGGATCGTAGGTGAGGCTGAAGGCGAGCGGGTCCTCCCGCACGTTGAGGATCCGGTCCTGCGCGAGGATGCTGTCCGAGGGCACCTCGACGAGGCTGATGAGGACAACCGTTTCCGCCGGTGGGGTGATGTCGCCGGGAAAGTCGATGGTGCCGAACACGGTCGAGCTCACCCGGCCGCCGGAGGGTAGGGTCGAACAGGCGCCGGCCAGCACGAGTAGCAGGGTTGCGGTCGCGATGGGTCTCGTCATGGCCCCTCGAACGTTGTCCGGTTGCGGTCGACGCAGTGCCGCTCCCGGCGCCCGGCTCTGCGCGCGGGTCGGTGCGGCCTGCGCACGAGCGCTCGGCCCCCAGGGCGGCAACAAAGGTCGCGTCAGCCCGCGCCGCCAGCAAGGGTCCTCCCGTACGACGTCGGACGAGTTGTCGGCACTCCTCCCATCGCCTACACTAATCGGCTGTGCCGGATAGGGATCCGTCGCGTGCGACGGTGTATCAGGGAGCGACCGACGGTATCAGAGAACGGCAAAGGTCATCAGAGAACGGCAGACGGCAGAGACACCACCGCAGCTGTAGACCCCAGAGCGAGGGCGAACATAGACATGAAGACGGACATCCATCCCGAGTACGTCGCGGCGCGAATCACCTGCGCCTGCGGCCGCGTCACCGAGACACAGGCGACCGTGCCGGAGATCCACGTGGACATCTGCTCCCACTGCCACCCCTTCTTCACCGGACGACAGAAGCTGGTGGACACGGCAGGTCGGGTGGAGCGCTTCCGGGCCAAGTACGCGGGTGCCGAGGCGGACGACGACGGTGAGGCCGAGAAGAGTGCGGCGGACGAAGGCGCAACCGAAGAAGTCTGACATCGCGGCCCCCGGGCACGCCCACCGTGCCACAACGCCGCGCGACGACAGCTGACGTCGATGGTTGCCTCGGATCACCGCCGTCGCGACGCGTGACCCCATGACCGATCCGCACGAGCTACTGGTCCAGCGCCTGCACCTCCTCATCGAGCGCTACGATGAGCTGGGGCGCCAGATGTCGGACTCGGCGGTCATCGCGAACCGCTCGCGACTGAAGGAGCTGGCTCGCGAGCACTCCGAGATCGAGCCGGCGGTCGAAGCGGCGCGCGCCTACCTGCGTCTGCTCGACGAGCGCCGACAGGCGGAGGAGGTGGCGACCAGCGGCGATGACCCCGAGCTCGTCGAGCTGGCGCGGGCCGAGGTAGAGGCGCTGACCGAGACCATCGACTCCCGCCACGAGTCGCTCCGTGCCCTGCTCGTGCCCAGAGATCCCCACGACGACCGACCGGCGGTGGTCGAGATCCGGGCCGGCACCGGGGGAGATGAAGCCGGGCTGTTCGCGGCGGACCTGTACCGGATGTACTCGCGTTACTGCGCCGACAGAGACTGGGAACAGGAGGTCATGTCGACCAGCGAGGGGGCGCGGGGCGGCATCAAGGAGATCATCTTCACCGCCCGGGGCCGGGACGCCTTCGGTCGGCTGCGGTACGAGTCCGGCGTGCACCGCGTGCAGCGCGTGCCCGAGACCGAAAGCTCGGGTCGTATCCACACGTCGGCCGCCACGGTTGCCGTTCTCCCGGAGGCGGAGGAGGTCGATGTGGAGATCGACCCCAACGACCTCAAGGTCGATGTGTTTCGTTCCTCGGGTCCGGGAGGCCAATCGGTCAACACCACGGACTCGGCTGTCCGGGTCACGCACATCCCCACCGGTCTGGTCGTCAGCTGCCAGGACGAGAAGTCACAGCACAAGAACAAGGCGAAGGCGCTCAAGGTGCTCCGCAGCCGCCTGCTGGACCGGCAGATCGCCGAGGCGGAGGCCGCGCGTTCCCGCGAGCGTCGCCTGCAGGTCGGCACCGGCGACCGGTCGGCCAAGATTCGCACCTACAACTTCCCCCAGAACCGGGTGACCGACCATCGCATCAATTTCACCAGCCATCGGCTGGAGGAGATCCTGGGCGGCGATCTCGACGAGTTGATCGACGCGTTGCGGGTGGCCGGACAGGAAGAACGACTGGAAGAGGTGACGACGTGACGATTCGAAGGAGTCTGTATCTGCTGGTGACGGCCCTGGTGGTGCTCGTCGCTTCCCTGTGGTTCGCCCGCGGCCGCTCGAGCGCCGATGACTCGGCTGACTCGGCGCCCGGAGCGGTAGCGACTGCCGCCGGCGCGGCCGCCAGCGCTGCTGCGGCCGGCAGGAGCGTGACCGGCACCGAAGTCCTGGTCTACAAGTCACCCGCCTGCGGCTGCTGTTCCAAGTGGGTGGACCACCTCGAGGAGTTCGGATTCACGGTGAGGACCGAGGATGTCGCCGATCTCCGTCCGCTCAAGGTCGAGAACGGGATCACGCCGGAGCTCGCATCGTGTCACACCGCAGTCGTGGATGGCTACGTGATCGAGGGGCACGTGCCCGCCGACGTCATCGCTCGGCTGCTCGACGAGCGGCCGGATGTGCGCGGCCTCGCGGTGCCCGGAATGCCGATCGGCTCGCCCGGGATGGAAGGGGTGACCAACGAGCCGTACGAGATCCTCGCCTTCGACGGCGACGGCCGCACCAGCGTCTATGCCACGCGGTGAGCAATCCTGACACGACGCCAGCCCGGCGCATTGCACCGTGTCCACCACCGGGTCGTTCCCATACCAGGCGCTGAGGGACCAGATCGACTCCTCGATCGAGCAGGCGCGCGCGATGGAAGCGCGGCTGTCGGCCGAGCAGGTGGCGTGGGAACCCCCGGAAGGCGGCTGGAGCGTAGGCCAGTGTTTCGAGCACCTGGTGGTGAGCGCGGCTCTCTACCAGGCTCGGATGCGCACCGCGCTCGCCAGGGCGCGCGCCGCTTCCGACCCTCCGTCTCTATCGCGCTATCGCCCGACCCTGGTCGGACGGATGCTGGTGCGGGCCATGAGCCCGGCCAGCCGGCGGCGCCTGAAGACGCCGCGGGTGTTCGCCCCTCCGCCGACGGCCCGGGAGGGCGTGATCGAGGCGTTCGTCGCCCGACACGAGGAGCTGCGACGGCAGCTCGATGACGCGGTGGGAGTGAACATCAATCGCTACAAGGTGACCTCTCCGGCCATCCGGCTCTTCCGCCTCAACCTGGGCGACGCGTTTCGCCTCCTCGTCGTCCACGCCCAGCGCCACCTCAACCAGGCCGCCCGGGTCACCGAGCACCCGGAGTTCCCGCGCTCGGACAGACTTCGCTAAGCGGGCGCCGGGGCCACCCGCGAGATCGGGGATCGCGCGCTGTTCCTGGACGAGCTGGGCGACAAATTGACCGCGGATCAGATGGAGATCCTCGAGCTCCACATGGCACTCCGGCGCCAGCTGGCGCTCACGGCGCTGGAGGGCGGGCTCGACGCCGGAGTCGGCGAATCCCACCGGCTTGGCGGCCACGGCGGGTTTCCCGGTCCGGGATCCCCAGGTCTGCTGGGCTCGTAGGCGGCGCGCGGCCGCACGCGCGGTCGCACCTCCACTGGTGGGGCGACCGGCCGGTTGGCGTTCGACTGGCCGGCCGCCCCACATTGTCATCCCCAACTGGGAGCGTATCTCGGTGCCAGTGCTCGGCGTACGCGAGAACGCGATGGTATCGGAGCCGGCGGACTCCGGAATGAAATCGATCCCGAACGGGTCTAAACGGGGAGGGGAGGCGCCGGGCCCGGGTCCCGAACGAGCTGCGCGCTCGGACGAGGAGCTGATCTCACGCGCCCGGGCCGGGGACGACACGGCCTTTCGCCGTCTGGTAGAGAGGTACGAGGGGCAGGTGGCGGCGACCGTTGTCAGCATGCTCGGCGCGGGCGACGAAGCGGATGACGTCGGGCAGGAGACCTTCATTCGTTTCTACCGGGCGATGGACAACTTCCGCGGCGAGTCGCGACTCGGCACGTACCTGACGCGCATCGCGATCAACCTGTCGCTGCGGGCGATCAAGCGGCGCCGCACATGGGTGCGGCGTTTCGTGAGCCGAGACGCCGCGGCGCCCCCGGTGAGCGGACCGGTCGTCGACGGGGTGGGAGAGGTGGAGTCGAGGTCGCGCGCCGAGCTGGTTCAGCGGGCGATCGCGGGCCTCAGCCCCGTCCATCGGGCGGTGGTGGTGCTGCGGATGATCGACGGCTATTCGACCCGGGAGACGGCGGAGATGCTTGGGGTGCCGCCCGGGACCGTGATGTCCCGCCTGTCGCGGGCGCTCGAAAAGCTGCAGGTGGCTCTCGAGCCGCTGGTCGGCCCGGAGGGGTGAGCGAACACCGCACCGTGTATAGGAGCAAGGCGAATGGGGGATGATCGGGAGCTGTTGATTCGCGCCGTAACCGGCGAGATCGACGATCTGGAGCGGGCGCGCCTGGAGGAGCGCCTGGCGCAGGACCCGACGCTTGGCGCCGAGCGAGGCCGTCTGCAAGCGCTCGGCTCGCTGTTGGCCGCCGGCGCCGAGACCTCGTTCCAGCCGTTCTTCGCCGCGCGTGTGATGCGCCGGCTGCAGCTTCCCTCCGGCAACGGGTCGATGTACGAGGCGATGCGCTGGGCCTTCGCGCGGGTGGCGGTCGGGGCTCTGGTGGCATGCGCGAGCATCGGCCTGTTCAACGCGATCGACGGTTCGGGTCGAGAGACGACGGGATCGGCGCTCGAGTCGGCCCTCGGCTTGCCGGCTGAGAATCTGGAGACGGCCTTTCTCCTCGCCTCGGAGGCGTCCGAGTGACGAGGGGCAGAGCTCCGCAGCGGCACCCGCGATGACCAACCGCACGAAATCCGCCCTGCTGCTCGTCGTCGTGCTGGCAATCGGAATGATCCTGGGCAGCCTGCTCACGGGGGCGGTCGCCAACCGCCGCCTGGCATCGTTGACCGAGGTTCGCAGCCGCATGGTTCCCTTTATCGAAGAGGCGATTCAACCGGAGAGCGAGGAGCAACGGGAAGCGATCCGCGAGGTGCTCGATGCCGCGGCGCCACGCTTTGCGGAGATCTTCTCCTCCACCGGGGAACAGATGCGGGCCCTGGCCGATTCTGTGTTCGAGGAGCTGGAGCCGCTCCTCACCGAGGAGCAGAAGGAGCGTCTCGAGAAGCGGATGCGCTTCGGGCACGGTCGCCGGTTCCGGCCGCCACCGGAGATGGGCCCGCGCCCGGAGCGGCGACCCGGCGGTCCGCTGCCCCGGCGTTTCGGAGATTCGGTCCGGCGCCCGCCGCCGGTCGATACGGGAGCCGTGTCCGGCCCGGCCGATACGGGAGCCGTGCCCGACCCGGCGGCACCGTAGAGACTCAGACTCGCCGGGGTGTCCCGTCAACCCGCCCGAGGTTGCCGAGTGAGCGGCCGTAGCGCCGGCGATGGCGGCCGCTGTCAGAATCCGGTTCGCCGGGGCGTTACAGGGGCGATGAAACGGAGACACGGTTCGATCATCCGGACAGCGGCCATCGGCGCGACGGCCGCCGTCCTGGCTACCGCGTCGGCGGCCTGTTCGAGCGACCCCGAACAGCCGGAAGCGCTGAACAGCGGTCTCGCCATCACCGTCGTGCGCGGGCCGATCAATCCGGTCGAGATGGAAGGAGTCGACAACACGGCGCCGGTCGCCGGTGCCGGCCTGGCAGTCGTCAACGCCGACGGCCGCACCCTGTTCACGGCATCGACGGATGCAAACGGCGAGGCGCGTGTCGCGCTGCCGCCCGGCAGCTACATCGTCGAAGTCCGCAGTTGCCCGGGGGCCCTCCCCGGATCCGCTCTCCCGTCGTCGCCCGCCGCGGTGGTGGCCGAGCAGTTCACCCCCGTCCGCCTCGAGTGTGATACGGGCATCCGCTAGCCTCGAAGGTCAATCGGGGATCCGCTAGCCTCCGTTCCCTCCGAGTCGCTTGCTGGCGGCTCCCGCGCCTCCGTATACTCGGGGTTCCCGGTTCTGAACCCCGACACCGAGAGACGCCGGATGCCTGCGGACGGCTCCACCTTCCTGCGCAGTGTCAACCGGATGTTCGACCAGGCGGTCGCTCTGATGGACATGCCGCCGGGGCTCGCCAAGCAGATCAAGCTCGTCAACTCGGTCTACAACGTCCGCTTTCACGTCAAGATTCGGGGTGAGTTCCAGGTGTTCGAGGGATGGCGAGCGACTCACAGCGAGCATCGGCTCCCGGTAAAAGGCGGTATCCGCTACGCGCTCGAAGTCGATCAGCCGGAGGTCGAGGCGCTGGCGGCGCTGATGAGCTACAAGTGTGCGGTAGTCGACGTCCCGTTCGGCGGCTCCAAGGGGGGCTTGCGCATCGACCCCCGGACGTACGAGCGGGCCGACCTCGAGGCGATCACCCGCCGGTTCACGCTCGAGCTCGACAAGGGAGGCTACATCGGACCGGCCCTCAATGTGCCGGCGCCCGATGTCGGTACCGGCGGGCGGGAGATGGGCTGGATCGCCAACACGTACCGGATCCTGCACCCGGACGACATCAACGCGGAAGCCTGCGTGACCGGGAAACCGATCGAGATGGGGGGCATCCACGGCCGCGTCGAGGCGACGGGACGCGGCGTCCAGTACGGGCTCGCCGAGTTCTTCCGTCATCCGGAGGACGTCGCGGCGACCGGGCTCGACGGCGGGCTGGAGGGGAAACGGATCGTGGTGCAGGGGCTCGGGAACGTGGGCTACCACGCAGCCAAGTTTCTCGAGGAGGAAGAGGGTGCGCGCATCGTGGCCATCATCGAGCGCGACGGCGCGGTGCTGGATGAGGGAGGGTTGAGCACGCAGCGGGTGCACGACTACCTGCGAGAGCACGGCGGCATCACCGGATTTCCGGACGGGGCGTACGTGGCCGACGGCGCGACGGTGCTCGAACACGACTGCGACATCCTCCTCCCGGCCGCGCTCGAGAACCAGATCACCGAGGCGAACGCCGGCCGCGTCCGGGCACGTCTGATCGCGGAGGCGGCGAACGGTCCGGTGACCTTCGAGGCCGATCGAATCCTGCGCGAGGCGGGTCGGACGGTGATCCCCGACTTCTACCTCAACGCCGGCGGGGTCACCGTCTCCTACTTCGAGTGGCTGAAGAACCTGGCCCACGTCCGCTTCGGTCGCCTCGAGCAGCGGCTGATGGACACCCGAATCGACCTGGCGCTGGCGCTCGTCGAGCGCATGACGGGCCAGCCGGTGCCGGAGGCGGAGGCGCGAACGCTGAAGCGCGACTACGACGAGCTGAACCTGGTGCGCTCCGGGCTCGAGGACACGATGCGCCGCGCGTACGGTCAGATTCGCGAAGCGCTCCGGTCGCGGCCGGACGTTCCGGATTTGCGCACCGCCGCCTTCATACTGGCGATCGGAAAGCTCGCCCACTACTACCGGGAGTACGCGCTGTAACGATGGCCGACGCCCCAAGACGCATCGACCTGCCCCAGGCGCCGATCCAGCGGCTCACGGCGCCGCTCGAGCGCTTCATGCACATCGAGGCGGCCAGCGGCATCGTGCTGCTACTGGCTACTGCCGTCGCCCTCGTCCTCGCCAACTCGCCGCTCTCGGAGAAGTTCCTCGCTTTCTGGGAGACCGAAGTCGGGGTGACGATCGGGGTGGTGGACATTCACCATTCCCTCAAGCATTGGATCAACGACGGGCTGATGGCGATTTTCTTCTTCGTCGTCGGCCTCGAGGTGAAACGCGAGATGGTGGTCGGCGAGCTGCGGGACTTCCGGCGCGCGGCGCTCCCGATCGCGGCCGCCCTGGGTGGCATGATCGTCCCGGCCGGCATCTACCTCGCGCTCCAGGGCGACGGCCCGGGCG
>CAZJXR010000019.1:7486-16249 GCA_964550085.1 uncultured Gemmatimonadota bacterium | reverse complement strand
GGGGCATCCCGATGGCCACCGACATCGCGTTCGTCGTCGGCTGTATGGCCGTGCTCGGCAAGCGGGTGCCCTTGATGCTCCGGGTCATGCTGCTGTCGCTGGCCATCGTCGACGACCTCGGCGCCATCCTGGTGATCGCGATCGGATACTCCAACGACCTCAATCTCAACGCGCTGCTGTTCGGGATCGTCGGCATCGGCGTGATCTCGATGACCGCCCGTCTCGGGGTGCGGAGCCTGCTGGCTTACACGGTGCTCGGGGTCGGGGTGTGGTTCGCTTTCGAGCAGTCCGGAGTGCACGCGACGCTGGCCGGGGTCATCCTCGGCCTCATGACCCCGGCCCGCAGCTGGCTGGGCGAAGGGCTGTTCGCCGACATGCTCGAACGGGCGACGCAGGTTGTGAAGGGCGGCGGCTTGGAGGCGCTGACGCACCGGGCGATCAAGCTGCGGCACGTTCAGCGGGCGGCGCGCGAGGTGATCCCACCGCTCGAGTACCTCGAGACGAGCCTCCACCCGTGGGTGAGCTTCGGCATCCTGCCCGTGTTCGCCCTCGCCAACGCCGGCGTAGTGATCGAGCCCAGCGACTTCCAGAATCCGATTGCGGTCGCCGTCATGGCGGGACTGGTGCTCGGCAAGCCGGTCGGGATCGGGATCGGAAGCTGGCTCGCGGTACGACTGGTTCTGAAGCGGTTGCCGCCGGGCCTCACCTGGAGCTCGGTGTTCGGTGGCGGCATTCTGGCCGGAATCGGTTTCACCATGGCGCTGTTCATCGCGGAGCTGGCGATGGTGGGCGACTCGCTGGAGGCGGCCAAGGTCGGCGTCCTCGGCGCGTCCCTGATCGCCGCCCTCGTCGGGATGGGCGTGCTGATGCGCGTCCTGCCCGCGCCCACCAGCGCGGGTTCCGGGACCGGCGAGGCGGGCGCGGCGGGCGAGGGGTGAAGGCACCCGCGGGGCCGACGCGGCGCCAAGCGCTGACCGGGGCGATCGGCGAGCTGGAAGCGGCAGGCTTCGAGGCGCCCGAGGCCGAAGCGCGGCGCCTGCTCGCCCATGCACTCGGCGTGGACACTCCGGAGCTGCTGCTGGCCCTCGACGAGCGGCTGAGTCCGGCCGAGGCCGGCTCGGTCGCCCGCGCGCTCAGCCGACGGCTGACCCGCGAGCCGCTCCAGCACATCGAAGGCGAATCCCACTTCCGCGGACTGGTGCTGAAATCGGACGCGCGCGCGCTGGTGCCGCGGCCGGAGACCGAGCAGCTGATCGACGGCATCGTGGGTTGGGCAGTCGGGCGACAGTTAGGATCGGCGCTCGACATCGGGACCGGCTCAGGGGCGATCGCGGCGGTGCTGGTCGCCGAGGGAATCGCTCCGTTCGTGGTGGCCACCGACCGCTCCGCGGCGGCGCTCCAGCTCGCGGCCGAGAACCTGGCGCGGCTGGGGCTGGCCGACCGGGTGGAGCTGCGCCGGACGGCGGGTCCGGTGTGGGAGCCGATCCGAGCGGCCGAACGGTTCGACCTCATCGTCTCGAATCCTCCCTACGTCAGCGACTCGGAGCTGTCCGAACTGCCGCCCGAGGTCGGCGATTGGGAGCCGCGCGAGGCTCTGGCGGGGGGGGCGGACGGCCTCGACCTGATCCGCGACATCGCGGCGAAGGCGGCCGGGCATCTGAGCCCGGGAGGCGCGCTGTTCCTCGAGATCGGCTCCACTCAAGGGCCGCGGGTGCGGCGATTGTTCGAGGAGATCGCGGGCTGGCGCCGGGTGCTCGTGCAGCGCGACTTGGCCGGCCGCGACCGATTCGTGCGCGCGGAGCCCGCGGCCTAGGCTGCCGTCGCTCGCCAGTCGACGCCGTGGAGCCTATCTTCTCGTGTTTACGATTCGATCCGCGGCGGGGTGGTGCGCCAGCCGGCGGGAACGCGGCGATGGTACCGGGACTGATGAATGGACGATACACGCGACACGATATTTGCCAAAGCCAGAGAGCTTGGCCGTCTGGTGTCACAGACGCCGGAGTTCGCCTACCTGAAGGCGGCCAACCGGGAGCTGGCCGACGACCGAGAGGCGACCACCTTGCTCAACCAGCTGCGCGAGCTGCAGGAGAAGGTGCTCGACCACATCGACAGGGGTGAGGACATCCCGGAGGATCTGCGGGCGCGGGTCGAGGATGCGCAGAGCAAAGCGCAGAGCAGTAGTCGATATCAGATGCTCATATCCACCCAGGCGAACTTCGAGCGGCTGATGGACCGGGTGAACCAGGAGATCGGGAAGGGAATCAAAGCCGGAGAAGAGAGCCGTATCATCATCCCGTCGTGACGGCATGAGAAAGGTCCGGGAGCTGCTGGAGAAGGGACTCCGCTCGATCATCGAGCCGGTCATCTCCTACCTCACCCGCAAGCGAGTCCACCCGAACCTGCTGAGCACGGCAGGGTTCGTCATCACCTGCGCCTCCGGCTACTACTTCCACCAACACCACGTCCGCACCGCCGGTCTGCTGATCCTGCTCGGTGGGGTGTTCGACATGTTCGATGGGTCGGTGGCTCGCCGCACCGGCCTCGCATCGGCCTTCGGCGCTTTCTACGATTCGACCCTCGACCGCCTGTCGGAGATCATCGTCTACCTCGGTCTCCTGTCGCTGTACAACGACTACCGGCTCGAGCTGGGCGACGTGGCGATGATCTACTGGGTCATGCTGGCCATGGCTGGCTCGCTGATGATCAGCTACACGCGAGCCCGCGCCGAGGCGCTCAACGTGCCGTGCACGGTTGGTCTCATGCAACGGCCGGAACGGGTGATCCTGATCGGTCTGTCCGCGCTGTTGTTCGGCGAGATGAATCAGGGCATCGTCCTCCGGGTGGTGATCATCGTTCTGGCGATCCTGACCAACCTCACCGTGCTCCAGCGGGTCTGGTGGGTGTACCGGCACACGCGACCGCGCGCGGTGGAAGGCGTGCGGATCGCGGGCACCGGGCCAGGTACGCGCGGAGGATCAGACAAGTCCGTCTCGGCCGAGTCCCCGGTGCGGCGGCCGGAGCCGAGTGGGGAAGCCGGCGTCGGCGCGCGCGGAACCGTCTCCTGACGCGACATTTCCGGACCACGCGCCCGCTTGAACACACCCGGCTGAAGAAACCCGCATCCACTCCATAGCGATCCTCCTGAATCTACACCAACAGGCGAGTCCGATATGACAGCAGCGAAAGGAAAGAAGGGCGGTCTGGAGGTGCAACCGGCCGAGGGCCGACTCGGCGTCCTACTGGTCGGTCTGGGCGCCGTATCCACCACCTTTATCGCCGGCGTCGAGGCGGTCCGGCGCGGTCTCTCCAAGCCGATCGGGTCGCTGACACAGATGAACACGATCCGACTCGGCAAGCGTACCGAGAGTCGGACGCCGCTCATCCGGGATTTCGTACCGCTCGCCGGGCTCGATCAGCTCGTATTCGGCGCCTGGGATCCGATTCCCGACGATGCGCTCGAGTCGGCGCGGACGTGCGGCGTACTCGATCCCCGCGACCTCGAGCCGATTGCCGACTTCATGGCATCGATCGAGCCGATGCCCGCCGTGTTCGACAAGCAGTATGTGAAGAAGCTGGACGGTCCGAACGTGAAGAAGGGCAGCGACAAGATGGCGCTGGCCGAGCAGCTCCGTGAGGACATCCGGACGTTCAAGGAGGAAAACGGCTGCGACCGATTGGTGATGGTGTGGGCGGCGTCGACCGAGATCTTCCTCACTCCCAAGCCGGCCCATGCGACCGTCGAGTCGTTCGAGCGCGCGCTGCGTGCCAGCGACGAGGCGATCGCGCCGTCCATGGTGTACGCCTACGCCGCCCTTCAGGAGGGCGTGCCGTTCGCGAACGGGGCGCCCAACCTGACGGTCGACATCCCGGCCATGGTCGAGCTCGCGTCCGAGAACGACGTGCCGATCGGCGGCAAGGACTTCAAGACGGGGCAGACCCTGATGAAGACCATCATCGCGCCGGGGCTGAAGGCGAGGATGCTCGGGTTGAGCGGCTGGTTCTCGACCAACATCCTCGGCAACCGGGACGGCGAGGTGCTGGACGACCCGGCGAGCTTCAAGACCAAAGAGGAGTCGAAGCTCGGCGTGCTCGAGTACATCCTGCAACCGGAGATGTATCCGGACCTGTACGACCACATCTACCACAAGGTGCGGATCAACTACTATCCGCCGCGGGGCGACAATAAGGAGGGGTGGGACAACCTCGATGTGTTCGGCTGGATGGGCTACCCGATGCAGATCAAGATCGATTTCCTGTGTCGCGACTCCATCCTCGCCGCCCCGATCGTGCTCGACCTGGCGCTGTTTCTCGACCTCGCCCGACGCGCGGGTCTGAGCGGCATCCAGGAGTGGCTGTCCTTCTACTTCAAGAGCCCGCAGACGGCCCCCGGCCTGTATCCGGAGCACGACATCTTCATCCAGCACTGGAAGCTGAAGAACACGCTGCGCTGGATGATGGGCGAGGAGCAGATTACGCACCTCGGAGTCGAGTACTACGACTGAACGGCTTCGATACATGCCGCACCTCGTTGTTGCGCTCGGCGCGGGATGGGTGATCGGCGCGAGATGGGTGATCGGCGCGAGATGAGTGATCGGCGCGGGCTGTTCATCGTCTTTGAGGGAGTCGAGGGAGCGGGCAAATCGACGCACGTGCGGGCTCTCGCCGAGCACCTCGGTGCTGCCGGCGTGCGCTATCTGGTTGCCCGTGAGCCCGGCGGGACGCGGGCTGCGGAGGAGATTCGACGGGTGGTGCTTGACCCGTCGATGGAGGTGGGTCCGGTGGCCGAGCTGTTTCTCATCCTCGCCGCGCGGGCGGAGTTTGTGCGCGAGGTGGTGCTTCCCGCCCTGCGCGATGGGTGGATCGTGCTGGCCGACCGCTACGAGCTCTCCACCTTCGCGTATCAGGGGGTCGCCCGCGGGCTCGGCCTCGAGCGCGTGCGTCAGCTCAACGCGGTGGCGACCGAAGGCCTGAAGCCCGACATCACCCTTCTGCTTCAGGTCGATCCGGCGCTGGGGCTCGGGAGGAAGCACACGGCGGCGGACCGCATGGAGCGTGAAGACGGCGGATTTCACGCGGCCGTGGCTTCGGCCTACGCCGACCTCGCCACATCCGAGCCGAACGTGATCACGATCGACAGCTCCGGACCGGAGGCGACCGTGGCGGCCGAAATCCGGACAGCGCTCGCCGATCGCTGGCCAGAGAAGTTCGGGGCTGCCTGAGGCCGCACCGCCACGCCCGCTGCGCCGCGGAGGACGTCCGACGGGGAAGGGGGGTGCGGGCCTGGACCCCGGAACGCGCTCCCGGCGTACACCAATTGTTTGTGCGTCGCCTCAGGATGACGACGCCAGCATTGCGCCCGGGAGCACCATGCGCAACACGGCAACGGCGATCGCGATCACCAACCTGGCGGCGGGTCTGGTAGGCTGCGGGGGCGAGTCGGTGGCATCGGCCTCGCCCGGGACCTTCGACGCCCTGCGAGCCAACCGGAATCTCGACCGCATCGAACGGGTGCTCGAGTCGCCGATATGGGAGAGCTTTCGCGCCTTCGGCGAGCGCGCCCGTGTCGGGCCGTTGGCGGGGGAAGAGGCCACCTCCGTCGCCCGCAGCCCGTCGATGCGCGCCGCGGGAGTGGACGAGAATCTTACCGGGCCGCGCCTCGCTCTCGTCCCGGTAATCCCCGAGGATGGGCGCGGTACGACTTTCGTGTACGATCCGGCGACGGATGCGTATCGACCGCGGCCGGGCCGCCAAGGAGCGCCGGAGGACGGCATCCGGTTCATTCTATACGCGGTCAGCCCGCAGACGGGCGAGCCGCTGGTCGACACCGAGATCGGGCATGCCGACCTGTTCGATCATGGGGTCCCGTCCGGGCGAGAGGTCTCGCTGCAGTTCGTCGTCGTGTCGGGCGACGATGTGTTCCTCGACTATCTGCTGACGGGTGTCGTCGACGACGGCGACGGGCCGGTGTCGATATCGGGGCTGGTGGGAGCGAGCCCCGATCGGGTCACCTTCCAGATCGAGGCACTGGCGGCGGCCGGCGCGGCAGCGCGGACGGATGTGCAAATCGCGCTGTCGGTCCCGGATGGCGGGTTCGATGTAGAGACGGCCGTTTCCGTCGCCGGGACCGTCCCGCGGGACACGGCGGCGACCGACCTGCGAGTGCAGAACTTCCGCGACACCATCCGATTCCGGTTCGACGCGGCCGCGGGGCCGAGCACGGCCGACCTGTTCGTGAACGGGGAGATGTTGGCGAGCGTCCGTCCCGGCGCCGCCGGACCCGTGTTCCTGGGAGCGGGCGGGGAGGCGCTGGAACCGGATGCGCGCCGGACGCTGGCTCGCATGCTCGACTTGCCGGAGCTTCTGTTTCGTCTCTTCGGCGACGTGCTGCAGCCGGCCGCTGCCCTGATCCCGCTCGCCCCGACGCTTTAGCCTCGCCCCGCTCTCCCCGCGGCAGAACGACTGTTCCCCCCCGGGCTCCGCTCCGGTGCCGGGGACCGGCAGCTGTGCAAAAAAGTGCCTCGTCTTCCGAAAGGGCACCACAGGGCCGCCGGTGCGCGGTCGCGTTTCTGGTCGCGGTGCCGCCTACCGGGTGCCGCGCCGCCGCTTGGATCGATATTATGAAGGGCCGAACCCGGCGGCGTGAAACTTTCAGGCACACCGCGTGTTTAGTGGACAACGGCCGCGTGACGCCGGGCCGGTGGGGCAGGGGCGCCCGGGGTGAGTCGCCCGAAGGCTGCGCATCCGGGTATACGGGGGGAGGGGATCTTGCGAAAGGGAGGACGGATGAAGTTCCAGCGATCTTGGACACCCGCACTGCTTGTGGCGATCGTCTCGCTGACGGCCGGCGGCTGGCTTCTCCAGCAGAGCGGCGGCGATCAGGACAGCGTCTTCTTCAAGGCGCGCCTCCTCGATCAGGTACACCGTCTGGTGGCCGAACGTTACGTGGAGCAGGTCGATCCGGCCGAGCTGTATCAGATGGCCATCGATGGCATGCTGTACGAGCTCGGCGATCCGTACACCGTGTTCCTCACCGAAGACGACTTCCAGGACCTCCATCTGAGCACAACGGGCAACTATGGTGGACTCGGAATTCGGATCGATGAACAGGGCGGCTGGATCACGGTGGTCGGCGTGCTGCCGAACACGCCGGCCGAGAAGCGCGGCCTGCAGACCGGCGACCGGATCATCGAGGTAGAGGGCGAGTCGGCGGAAGGATGGACCCCGGAGGACGCGGTGGCGCGGCTGCGCGGCGAGCGAGGAGAGCCGGTGACGATCACCATCGCCCGTTTCGGCGTAACCGATCCCATCCGCTTCACCATCGTTCGGGATGACATTCACGTCGAGTCCACTAACGCGTTCATCGTGACCCCGACCATCGGTTTCGTCCGCCTCAACCAGTTCAGCAAGGAGGCGGTGGCCGAGATGCGTGAGGCGATCGACGAGCTGATCGATGGCGGGATGACCGGGATGGTTCTCGACCTCCGCAGCAACCCGGGGGGGCTGCTGGACGAAGGGGTGGCAATCGCCGACCTCTTCCTTCCCAAGGGGGCGGAGGTGGTGGCCACCCAGTCCCGGCTGAAGGACCAGAACAACGAGTTCGACGCTCCAGGGCCGGAGGTATATCCGGGACTTCGGATCGTCGTGCTGGTCAACCGGTTCAGCGCCAGCGCGTCGGAGATCGTAGCTGGGGCGCTCCAGGACCACGACCGTGCGCTCGTGCTCGGCGAGACGACGTTCGGCAAGGGTTCGGTTCAGACGCTGTACTCGCTGCCGGGCAACAACCATCTGAAACTGACCACGGCCGGATGGTATACGCCGACTGGCCGCTCGATTCACCGTTCTCCGGCGGATCGATTCGAGTTCGACGGTATGATCGCCAGCGCCGTGTCGGTCGATGGTACGCCCATCGCACCGGAGGACCTGTCGGGACGGGAGCCGTACTACACGGATTCCGGGCGCGTGGTGTACGGTGGCGGCGGGATCACCCCGGACCTCATCGTGCTGCCCGACACGTTGACGACCAGTGAGCAGCAGTTCCGGCAAGCGGTTGTCGACGGCGATGTGATGCTCGCCGACGCGACCTTTCAGTTTGCGCTCCGCTGGCTGGCCGAGGACGAGAATCTGTCGCAGAACTTCCAAGTGTCGCCGGCTATGCGAGACGCTTTCTTCGACTACCTGACCGAAGAGCTGGGCGCGCAGGTCAGCCGCGCGGACTTCGACGCCGCTGAATCGTACATCGATTGGGAGCTGGGGAACCGGATCGCCAGCGTCGCCTTCGACGAGGATGCCCGTTTGCTGCGGAGTCTGCGGCGCAACACGCAAGTGGCGACCGCGATCGAGCTGCTGAGCGAGGCCTCGACGACCGAGGAGCTGTTCGTGCTCGCCGACGCGCGCAAGGCGCTCCACCCGGATCCGACGAAGCTCAGCGACCGCGGTGCCGATGCCGGACACCCGGCCCAGACAGACCCGGATGCTCCGCCGCAGGAGGAGGGGGCCATGCTGCCGTCAGAGATTCCGTCACCGGCTGGAGCGAACTAAGCCGCGACCTGCCTGCCGGAGCGCCGGCCACGGAAACGACGGAAACGAGAAGAGCGCGAGCCCGCGCCGCCTGGCGGCTGTCGGGTCCGCGCTCTGTTCTCTACTGCCCTATTCTGTGTGCTCTCTAAGCGCGCGCGCAGCGGATTTTGCGGAGGGCACCGGGAGGCCCCAGAACCGCGGTTGTCGAACCCGCCTACGAGCGGACGCGCTCCTTGAGTCCCTTCC
>CAZJXR010000019.1:0-7476 GCA_964550085.1 uncultured Gemmatimonadota bacterium | reverse complement strand
CTTCCCGGCGCGGAATGAGACCGTCGTTCGCGCCGCGATCGTCATCGGCTGACCTGTCTGCGGGTTCCGGCCCTGGCGTGCCTTCAGGTGACGCGTCTTGAAGGTGCCGAATCCCGTCACCGTAAAGTCGCGACCGCCATCCAGTTCGGTGGCGATGATCCCCTCGCGCGACTTGGTCGAGAAGATCGCGTCGATACACTCCATCGCCTTGGACTTGGAGAGGTCGCACTCCCGGGCCAGTTTCTCCGCAAAATCCTGTTTGTTCACGCTCCGCTCCTTTGATGCATTGGTGGAGATGGGCTAGAAGAGACGCCCCATTATGTGAAGTCCGATCGGAGCGCGCAAGACGTGGAATCCCCGAATCCGTTGATTCCAGCGGGCCTGTTCGCGAATTGGGGGTCGACTCCACCTGTGCCGGTCGAAGGCATTCACACGCCGCGGATCCGGCTGAGCAGCGCACGGACCCGTTCCTCGATCGCATCGCGGACGGCCCGGAATTCTGCATCGCTCAACGGCTTAGGGTCCGGGATTTCCCATTCGAGGCGATGGGTCGCGGCAATCTGCGGACAGACATCGCCGCACCCCATCGTCACTACGCAATCGAACCCCATGTCCTCGATCTCGTCGGTGCCGGTCGACTGTTGATCGGAGATGTCGATTCCGCGCTCGGCCATGAAACGGATTGCACGTGGATCGACCGTGCCCGAGGGTCGGGACCCGCCGCTGCAGGCCTCGAGGCCGCCGTCGAGCGCGCGGGCAAACCCCTCCGCCATCTGCGAGCGGCAGGAGTTCTCCACGCACACGAACAGGACACGCATGTGGGTGTCGGCGGTTCTCAGTGCGGCTTCATCGCTCGCACGAAGGCGCTCATGAACTTGCCATCCGCCTCGGCGGTCAGGCTCACCAGGTCGCTTCCGGCCGCGGCCAGAAACGCCTCGGCGTCCTCCAGTCGGTACACGCGGGTGGGCTCGATTTCGATATCGGTGAATCCTGCCGCGGCCAGGAAGGCGCGGTACTCCCGCTCCTCGAGAGCGCCGGCCACGCATCCGATCCACAGCTCGACGTTGCGGCGGATGGCATCCGGCACCGGGCCGCGCACGACGATGTCGGAGACCGCGAACCGGCCACCTGGTCTCAGAACCCGAAAGGCCTCTGCGAGGACCCGCGGCTTGTCCGCCGACAGGTTGATCACACAGTTCGAGATGATCACGTCCACCGACGCGTCGGGAAGCGGAATGGCCTCGATGTCCCCTTTCAGAAACTCGACGTTGTTCACGCCCGCCTCGCGCTGATTGCGGCGCGCCAGCGCCAGCATCTCGTCCGTCATGTCGAGGCCGTAGGCGAATCCCGTCGGCCCCACCGGCCATGCCGAGAGGAGAACGTCGATCCCGCCTCCGGACCCGAGATCGAGTACGGTCTCCCCGGAGTGCAGCTCGGCGAGGGCGGTCGGGTTGCCGCACCCGAGCGAGGCGGCGAGCGCGCCTGGCGGCAGCTCGGCGACTTCGGCGGCCGTGTACAGGTCTGCCGTGATGGGGTCGGCCGACCCCTCGGGAATGCGCCCCCCGGCGCCGTGCCCGGTGACGCTTCCGTCGTCGGCCGTCCCGCATCCGCACCTGCAGCTCGCACGGCCGCTTCGCTCGGCCTCTCGGGCCGCGCCGGCGTAACGGTCTCTGACCGACACTTTGATATCCACCGATTGCCTGTCGCTCATCGTTGACCTCTCAGTCTCGTCGCACATTCAAGCCGTTTGCCGCCATCATCCGACCGTTTCATCGGGGCGGGCAGCACCTCTCGTCCTCGCACAGCAAGCCGCCCAGGCGGGTAAGGGTAGCGATCGCGTCCGGATTGATCCGGTAGTAAACCCAGCGGCCGTCACGCCGGTCGAGGAGGATTCCGACCTCTTTCAGCGCCTTGAGATGGTAGGAAAGCCGGGGCTGTGCAGCCCGCAGACCGTCCGCCAGCTCGCACACGCAGCGCTCGCCGCTCCGCAGCAGCTCGACGACGCGCAGCCGTGTCTCGTCTGCCAGCGCCTGGAAGTAGCGCGCCGCGAGGCCGAGATCGGTTTCCGAGTAGGTCGCTGTCGAGGTCATGGTGGCAATTATATAAAGAAATTTTGATATGTCAAGGGCGCCGAATCAACTTGCCGGAGTCGGGTTCGGATCCTAAGTATGCCCGCCTGTTCGTTATCCATGTCCCGTCGGTCGTTCCCGCCTCATCGGGCCGGTCGATCGGCGGAGCCGCGCATCGGGTTAGAGCGATTGCCAGGCCTCAGCGAGAGGGAGCCGAGTCGCGAGAACGGCTCTCCAGCAACCGGAGACGCCGTGGCGCCAGCCGCCGCGACCGCGTGGGATCGTGCGGTCTCGGCGTTCATCGAGGCCCATTTTCAAGCGCATCCCGACGCAGCGGTGGACTGCGGCCGACACGAGTTTGACGGGGGTGTGCCGGACTGGAGTCGGGAGGGTATCGAAGGCGAGATCGGCAGGCTGCGGGAGGCCCGCGCCGCCGCCGCAGGTTTCCCGGACGCGCTGGACAGGCGACGCGCGATCGAGCGCGAGTACCTGTTGGCCGTGATCGACCGCCAGCTGTTCTGGCTCGAGACGGCGCGCTGGCACGAGACGTCGCCCGGTTTTTACGCCGCCGCTCTCGACCCGGGCGTGTACGTGAAGCGGGACTACGCACCGCTCGAGGCGCGGCTCCGCGGCTTCAACGTGTATGCCCGCGCCGTCCCGGAAGCGCTGGGCCACATGCGTTCCAATCTCCGCACGCCGCTTCCGGCCAGCTACGCGCGGTACGGACGCACCAGCATCGGCGGCCTGGCCGCCTATCTGGACACCGAGGTTGCCGATGCTTTTCGCCCGGTGAAGGACGAGGCCCTGCACCGCGAGTTCGAAACAGCCCGCGCCGCGGCCGCGGCCGCTTTTCGCGAGGCGGACGCGTGGTTCGCGGCGCAGGAAGCGGATGGCGGTGACGGCTTCGCCCTGGGTCGCGACCGCTTCGAAGAGATGCTACGGGTCACCGAGCAGGTGGGGCTGCCGCTGGTGGAGCTCGAGGAAGCGGCGCGGGACGATCTGGCCCGCAATCGGGCCGCGCTTGTCGCCGCGTGCAAGGAACTGGCGGCCGGTGATTCGGTGGCGGCGTGTGTGGCTCGAGTTCAGGCCCGCAAGCCGCCGGAAGGTCCGGTGCATGCGGCCGCGCGACAGCTCGAGTTTCTGTCCCGCTTCCTGGCCGATCGCAACCTGGTGACGATGCCCGACTCGCCCCGGGTGATCGTGGAGGAAACGCCCGTCTCGCACCGATGGAACGCGGGAATGATCGACATCCCGGGGCCTTATGAGTCGCACCTTCCGGCCATCTACTACATCACGCCGCCCGACGCGAGCTGGTCCACCGAGGAACGGGCCAGGTACCTGCCCGGCGAAGCCGACCTCCTCTTCATGTCGGTGCACGAGGTATGGCCCGGGCACTATCTGCACTACCAGATTGCCGGCCGGGAGCCATCCAAGTTTGGTCGGATCTTCACCGGCTACGCCTTCAGTGAGGGGTGGGCACACTATGCGGAGGAGCTGATGTGCGCGTCCGGCCTGTGCGGCGACGATCCCGCGCGCCGGATCGGTCAGCTCCTCAACGCCCTGATTCGAAACGTCCGTTTCGTGGCCGCACTCGGGCTTCACGCCGGCGACTTGCGGATCGAAGAAGTGGAGGAAATGTTCGCCCAGCAGGCGTTCCAGGACCCGATGAACGCACGCCAGCAGGCGGCGCGCGGCACCTTCGACCCGGGCTACCTGAGCTATACGCTGGGCAAGTTGATGATCCGCAAGCTGCGGGACGACTGGCTCGCCGAGCAGGGAGGCTCCCTGCGCGATTTCCATGACCGGTTGCTCGCCTTCGGTGGTCCGCCGATCCCGCTCGCGCGGCGCGCCCTCCTGTCCGCCGATCGCGGCGGCCTCCTCTGAGCGACCAGCGCTTCCGTCCGCCGGCTGCTCGGAATCGACGCCCATGGCCCGGAGACGCCGGGATAGTCCGGACTCGCCGCGCCGCCGGCTCCTCATCTTCGGCAAGCTGCCCGAGCCGGGCGCGGTGAAGACCCGCCTGATTCCGCAGCTGGGCCCGGCCGCCGCCGCCCGCCTGTATGAGGCCTTCCTCGACGACGCGGTCGACACGGCCCGAGGGCTGGCGGACGCGGTGATCGAGCTGTGGGTGCCTCGGCGACCGAATGCCGAGCCCAAGCTGGCGGCACGATATCCGGGCGTCTCGATCCGGTGGCAGGGGCGCGGCGACCTCGGGGCGCGCATGAGCCGTGCTTTCGCCTCCAGCTTTGCCGACGGCGCCGACTACGTGCTGATAACCGGAAGCGATCATCCGACCCTGCCGCTCGAATTTCTGGAACGCGGCTTCGCCGCCCTGGTCGCCGCGCATCTGGTCCTCGGCCCGAGCCACGATGGTGGGTATTACGCCATCGCTTTGCGCCGGTACGCGTGGCCGCGAGCCGCCGGCCTGTTTCAGGAGATCCCGTGGTCCACTCCCCGGGTGCTGGATCGGACCCGGGCGCGGGCCGTCGAGCTCGGGCTGTGTCACGTGGAGCTGCCGGCCTGGTACGACGTCGACGACGCGGACCAGCTGACACGCGTCGCGTGCGACGCGGGGGCAGCGAGCCATACGGCTCGCGTCCTTCGCCGGCTGGTGCCCGACCTCGATCCGGGCCGATGAATGCGCGCGTCGCCGTCGTGCTTACGTTCGCCGTCGTCGGCGCTTCGTGGGCGGCCGTGCTGGTGCGGCTGGCCGACGCGCCGGCGGTCGCAGTCGCCTTCTGGCGCCTCGCACTCTCGGTGCTCCTGCTCGCGCTCCCGGCGCTCATCCTCAGTGGTCAGTGGCGGGACATGTCGCGCGCCGTGCGCTCCGACTGGGGCTGGATGGCGCTCGCCGGCGCGTGCCTGGCGCTCCATTTCGTCGCCTGGTTCCAATCGCTCGCCTACACGAGCGTGGCCAGCTCGACCGTCCTCGTCTCGCTCCACCCGCTGATGGTCGGCGCGCTCTCCGCCCTCGTGCTCCGCGAGTCGCCGCACCGGCTCGAGTGGATCGGCATCGCCGCGGCGGTGGGAGGCGGCATGGTGGTGGGCTGGGGCGACTTCGGTCACGGTCGCGCCCCGCTGCTCGGCGATGCCCTGGCGGCGGGGGGCGGGGCGGCGCTCGCCCTGTACCTGGTGTGCGGCCGTCGCGTACGGCCCCGCCTGATGATCTGGAGCTACGTGACCATCGTGTACGCGGTGGCGACGGCGCTCGCCGGTGCCTTGGCGGTGGCCACAGCGGTTCCGCTGCGCGGGTACCCGCCACGCACGTGGTGGCTGTTCGTCGCGCTGGTGGCGGGCCCGATGGCGCTCGGGCATACCGGCTTCAACTGGGCGTTACGCTATGTGCGGGCGTACGTGGTGAGTGTCCTTCAACTTCTGGAGCCGGTCATAGCCACCCTGCTGGCGGTGCTGGTGCTGGGGCGGGCGGAGACCCCCACCTGGAACACCCTGGCCGGCGGAGTGGCGATCCTGGGTGGAGTGTGGTGCGCGCTGTGGGCTCGGGGCAGGGTGAGATCCGTGCAGCCCGAGGTGGCCTGATGTCCCGGCCGATCCGGGTGCGGGTCGTGCGGGGCGAGCGGACCGAGTCCATCCATCACGTGCACGCCGCCGTGGCGCGGGGTGACGGAGAGCTGATCGGGTTCGGCGATGCGGACCTCGAGTCGTTCTGGCGCTCGGCGATGAAGCCGTTCCAGGCCTTGCCGATGATCGAAGACGGTGCCGCGGCGCGGTTCGGCTTCGAGCTCGAGGACATCGCCGTTGCGTGCGGCTCGCACGGGGGCATGCCGATGCACGTGGACCGGGTGCGCTCGATGTTCCGTCGGATGGGGCTCGGCGATGAGGGACCCGGGCTGTTGGCGTGCGGCAGCCACCCTCCTTACGACCGCGCTGCCCGGCAGGAGCTCCTGCGCGCCGGGGCGTCGTTCACGCCGCTGCACAACAACTGCTCGGGCAAGCACGCGGCCATGCTGGCGCTCGCCCACCATCGGGGATGGCCGTTGACCGGCTATACGGAGTCGGGCCACCCCGTGCAGGCTCGCATCCGCGAGAGTCTCCGGGAGTGGCTGGACGGGGACATCGACCGCCGCGCCTGGGCGCGCGACGGGTGCAGCGTGCCGACCCCGTATCTGTCGCTGCGCGAGATGGCGACGGCCTACGCGCGGCTGATGGCCGCCGCGCGTTCGGGGGCCGAGGGTCCGGCGGCGGTTGCCTCGGCGATGAGACGGCGACCGGAGCTTACTTCGGCCCCAGGGCGGGTGCCGCACGAGATCATGGTGCGGACCGAAGGGCGACTGCTGGCCAAGGAGGGGGCGGAAGGCGTCCTGTGCGCCTCCGATCCCGAGTCGGGCTGGGCGCTGGCTCTCAAGGTCGAAGACGGGTCGGTGCGCGCCACCGGACCGGCGGCGATCGAGCTGCTGACGGGGCTGGAGCTCCTGTCGGAGGTGGAACGGCGGCGGCTGGCCGAGGTCGGATGCCCGGCGCTGAAGAACTGGCAGGGCATGCGCGTGGGTCGCATCGAAGCGTCGCTCGAGGGGGAGGGCGCCCCGGCATGAGGGCCATCCTCGCGGCCGATACGGCCGTCCTCGTCGACCTCTCGGCGGCGCTGGCCGCGGGCTTCGACCCCGAGATCGATACCGCGCTCGAGCGCGCGCGAGCCGATGCATCGGCCACGCAGATCGAGGAGGCGATCCTGCAATCGTACCTGTTCCTCGGCTTTCCGGCCGCCCTCGAGGGGATGCGCCGCTGGCGAGTGATCGCCGATGAGCCGCGTGCGGAGGCGGATCACGCGGTCGAGGGGGACCTCGGCGAGTGGCATCGCCGGGGGACGGAGCTCTGCCGACGGGTCTACGGCGCCAACTACGAGAAGTTGCGTCGATCGGTGGCGAGGCTTCACCCTGCACTGGATCGGTGGATGGTGATCGAGGGCTACGGCAAGGTGCTGACCCGCCCGGGCCTGGACCCGAAGGTGCGCGAGCTGTGTATCGTCGGGCTGTTGACCGCGGCCCGGCGTGAGGTGCAACTGCATTCGCACCTGCGGGGCGCGCTCAACGTCGGCGCGGGGAGCGGAGCGGTGGAGGCAGCGATCCGGATCGGACTCCGGCACGTCGAAGCGCCCGAGTGGACGGAGCGGGTCGAGCAGCTTTGGTGGAGCGTTCGCGAGCGCTGGGTGCGGCAGGGGTCGACCGACCGGTAGGCAAGAGATGTTCATAGACCGAGCGGTCATTCGAGTGACCGGTGGAGCCGGGGGGGCAGGAGCGGAAGCGTTCCGCCGCGAGAAGGGAGTGCCGCGCGGGGGGCCGAGTGGCGGCGACGGCGGCGACGGCGGCGACGTGATCGTGTACGGCGACCCGCAGCTCGACACACTCCTCGACTATCGTTACCGCGAGCACTACCGGGCGGGCCGTGCCGG
>CAZJXR010000018.1:10040-32184 GCA_964550085.1 uncultured Gemmatimonadota bacterium | reverse complement strand
ATCGTAGGTGAAGTTGAGGTCGATCGTGTTCGACCCCTCCGTGTAGCTGGCGGACTGCGTGAGGTCGAAGTTGACCGTCTCGGTCCCATCCGAAATGAAGCCGTTGCCGACCAGGGTGGCGGTGAGGGTCGAGCCGTTGAGCGTGAACGACCCGTCGATGAAGTAGTCGACCAGCGTCTCTGCCGTGGTGCCCGATGTATCGATCAACTGCACCCGAAGCCGGGTCGATGCGGCCGTGCTCTCGTCGATCAGATCGACGTACCCGAGCTCGACCAGCGGCTCGACCGGCAGCCTCGTCGCCGGGTTCATCGCGTAGTAGCTGAAGCGCACGCCATCGCCGGGAGCTCCGGCACGGCCGTTGTCGACGTAGTCACCGGCGGTCGGGTCGTACTCGAACCACACGCCGAGGAGATTGCTGGGAAAGATCGGCGCGCTGCTTCCGGAGGCGAGGACAAAGCTCCGGAGTTGGTCGGCGCTCGGAACCAGCCCCGGGTTGGGCGACACGATGCTCGGGGCGACCTTGCCGGCCAGCGAGCCGCTGATGAGCTCCAGGGCGCTCGTTACGTTGTCGTTACCGAGAGGCGCTGTGATGCTTTGGCCATCCTGCGCGGCTTCCTCGGGGTCGAAAGGCCCGCCGCTCGGCCCGGTACTGTCGCTGCACGCCGCACCGAACAGGACGATCGAAAGGACGGCAGCGACCGAGGTCGCGGCGCTGAGGTCGAAGCGCTTCATTTGATGCCTCCCATCACAAGTTTCCGAGCTGACAGGTCTTCAGGTCGGGCAGACGAGAGCCCGAAGCTCGCGCCCCGCCTCGAAGGAACGGACGCCCCGCCGCGAGCAGCCCCACGGATGCGGCAATGCACATGCCGAGGGTGCTCGTCGGCCGTAACCCGCCGTCGCGCATGCCGTTGCCCGTGCTGGACGGCTCTGCCGCCACTCGTCCGCCACCGTGCGAAACGCGAGCACCCGTGACCTTATTGCAGGGCAGGGCGAGCTCGACCGGCGGCCGGGGCACGGCGAGATTCCCGTGCTTGAAAGGGAACGCGGGCTGGACGATTATGTGACACCATGAGTCAGACGGGGGCGAACAAGGCGGCGGCGAGCACCAGGTCGGCCGGCAAAACGGCGGCCGGCAAGGCTGGGCGGATGGGCATCCTGGTCGGGGGCGGTCCCGCGCCCGGCATCAACAGCGCCATCAGCGCGGCCACCATCGAGGCGATCAATTCGGGTCTACAGGTCATCGGAATCTTCGACGGCTTCGAGCACCTGATGCGCGGCGAGACAGGGGCGGTGCGGGAGCTGAAGATCCCGGACGTGTCGCGCATTCAGTTCTCGGGCGGCTCCATACTGCGCACCTCGCGAGCCAATCCGACCCGGTCTCCCGAACAGCTGCGGCGAACAGTGGAGTCGCTCCGCGCCCTCGACATCGCGCACCTGGTCAGCATCGGCGGCGATGATACGGCATTCAGCGCTCTGGAGGTGGCGAAGGCGGCCGGCGGACAGCTTCGGGTGGCCCACGTCCCCAAGACGATCGACAACGACCTTCCGCTTCCGGGTGGCATGCCCACCTTCGGCTTCGAAACGGCACGCCAACTCGGAACCCGCCTCGCTCGAAACCTGATGGAGGATTCCCGCACCACCAACCGCTGGTATTTCGTCGTCGTGATGGGCCGCAAGGCCGGTCACCTGGCGCTCGGAATCGGCAAAGCAGCGGGAGCTACGATCACCGTCATTCCCGAGGAGTTCCCGGGCGATCGCATCCGCCTCGATCAGGTCACCAGGGTGCTGACAGGAGCAATCATCAAGCGGCGGGCGATGGGGAGAAGAGACGGCCTCGCGGTCATCGCCGAGGGCATCGGGGAAAAGCTGGACCCCGAGGAGCTGGCGGCCCTGCCCGGCGTCGAGGTCAGCTACGATCCGCACGGCCACATCCGATTGGCCGAGATTCCGCTGTCGACCATTCTCAAGCGCGCCGTGCGGAGTGCGCCGGAGCTGGCAGCCGATCCGCCCGGCATCGTGGACGGAACACTGGGCTATGCGCTTCGGAGCGCTCAGGCCATACCGTTCGACGTCGACTATACGCGAACGCTCGGCTACGGAGCCGTCCGCTTCCTGCTCGAAGAACACGAAGACGAGGCGCTGCGCTACGGAGGGTTGGTGTGCGTCGAGAACGGTCGTCTCCGGGTGATGAGTCCTGATGAGCTCCGCGACCCGGCCACGGGTCGAACGCGTGTCCGACTCGTCAGCCTCGACGGGGAACCGTATCACGTGGCTCGGCAGTACATGATCCGCCTCGAGGCACGCGATCTCGAGGACGAAGAGATGTGCGGGATGCTGGCCGGGGCGGCTCACATGTCTCCGGATGAGTTCCGTGCCCTGTTCGGATCGGTCGTCGGTGCATGACCGGGGAGCGGATTCAGACAATCCTCCTCGACCTGGATGGGACGCTGATCGATTCGACCGCGCTCATCCTGTCATCGTTCCGCCACACGATGCGTCGCCACCTGGGTCGGCAGCTGCCCGATACCGATTGGCTCGCAACCATGGGTCGCCCCCTGATCGTGCAGCTACGAGACTTCGCACGCTGTGAGGCGGAGGTTGAGGCGATGATGGAGACATACAGCGTGCACAACGACCAGTACCACGATGAGCTGGTGAAGCCGTTCCCCGGAGTGCCGGCCGCGGTCGGGGAGCTGCGGGCGGCCGGATTCGAGCTCGGCGTGGTCACCAGCAAGCGACGCCACGGAACGCTTCGCGGGCTGCGTACCTGCGGGTTGCCGTTGGAATGGTTCGGTGCGATCGTCACCGCCGACGACGTGACTCGTTTCAAGCCGCATCCCGAGCCCGTGCGCGCTGCCCTCGAACGTATGCAGCAGAGCGTCCCCTCGGCGGCGGTCTACGTCGGCGACAGCCCGTGGGACATGCGGGCGGGACGCGCGGCCGGAACACGCACGGCAGCGGTTCTGTGGGGCCCGTACGGACGGGCGGCGCTCGAGCCGACTGCACCGGACCACTGGCTGACACAGCCCAGCGACCTGAGCCGGATCGCCGCCCGGTGGCGGCAGGGAAAGAGTTCGGCAGGTCTTCCGCGACCTGCCGGTCAAAGGGGGGAGGGAACGTGAACAGGTCTCGCTTGACGGTGCCGGAGGAGCGTCGCGCGTACAGGGTCGCGCCCGAGCTGCTCGAATACGGCCTCGCAGACCCGAGCCACACACCGATCCATTCCTGCACCGGCCACTGTTGCAAGTCGGGTGTCTTCCTGTCGCTGCCCCACCGCGAGCTGATCCTTCAGCATGTGGAGGTGATCCGCGGGGCGATGGATGATGTCCAGCCCGCGGACCCTAGCAAGTGGTTCGAGCAGCCTGTCGAGAAGGACGAGGACTTCGAGGGCGGCTACGCGGTGGGAACCGAAGCAACCGAGCACGGCTGTGTGTTCCTGAATCGAGCCGGCCGCTGCGTGCTCCAGATCGTCTCAGCGCAGCATCCGGAGCTGCCTCAGCTGAAGCCGTTCTTCTGCCGTCTCTTCCCGCTCACGGTGGTGGACGGCGAGCTCACGTACGACGACCACTGCGAGGGCGAGACGCTGTGCTGCTCGGTCGAGGAGGACGGCGCGGCCCCGCTGCTCGACGTGTGCGAGTACGAGTTCCTCGTCGCCATCGACCGGTCGGAGCTGGAGGCGTTGCGGGCGCAGGCCGGCAGGAACGGGAAGCCGAAACAAGAGAGCTCCGCCGCGGTCAGACGTGCGCGACCTCAGGCGTGAGCGCTTCGGCCTCGCGCGGCGCGAAGATGACGTGCCCGCTCTCGTCCAGCGTGGCGCCCACCAGCGCGTGCGAGAGGGCCTCGTCCAGCGTCTGCACCAGGTAGAAGTCGAGCTGCTCGCAGACGTGCTCCGGTAGCTCCTCCAGGTCGCCCTCGTTCGCGGCCGGGAGGATGATCTTGGTGATATCGGCGCGGCACGCTCCGAGCACCTTCTCCTTCACGCCACCGATCGGCAGCACCCGTCCGGTCAGCGTGACCTCGCCGGTCATCGCGACATCGTGGCGAACCCGGTGATCGCCGAGCGCGCTTACGAGGGCGACCGCGAGGGCGACACCCGCCGAGGGACCTTCCTTGGGGACGGCGCCGGCCGGCACGTGGACGTGGATCTCCCTGTCGTGGAGCATGTCCGCCGGGATCGCCAGCGCCTCCGCGTGGCTCCGCGCGTAGGTGAGTGCCGCTCGGGCGCTCTCCTTCATGACGTCGCCGAGCTGGCCGGTGAGCACCAGGCCGTCCTTCCCCTCCATCACGCTGGCCTCGACCAGCATGATGTCGCCGCCGGCCGGCGTGTAGTACATGCCGGTCGCGACGCCCACCGCGTCGTGCGCCATCTTCTTCTCGGGATGCACCTTCGGTTGACCGAGCAGGTCGCGCAGGTCGTCGGCGTCCACGGTTACCCGCTCGGCTTCGTCGCCGGCAACTCGGCGCGCTGACTTGCGGGCGATCGAGGCGAGCTCGCGCTCGAGGTTTCGCACCCCGGCCTCCCGCGTGTAGCTGGCGATGATGGCCCGAATCGCATCGTCGGTGACCTCGAGTTGATCCTCGTCCAGACCACTCTGCCTCACCTGCCGAGGCAACAGGTAGCGACGGGCGATCTCGAGCTTCTCGCTCTCCGTGTAGCCGCGGAACTCGATCGCCTCCATGCGGTCGCGCAGTGGCCCCGGAATCTGATGCAACACGTTGGCTGTCGCGATGAACAGCACTTCCGAGAGATCGAACGGTACGCCGAGATAGTGGTCGACGAACGAGTCGTTCTGGGCCGGATCCAGCACCTCCATCAGAGCGGCCGACGGATCGCCCTGGAACGACACGCCGAGCTTGTCCACCTCGTCGAGGAGGAAGACGGGGTTCTTGGTTCCCGCCCGCTTCAACCCTTCCACGATGCGGCCAGGCAAGGCGCCCACGTACGTACGGCGGTGTCCGCGGATGTCGGCTTCGTCGCGCGCGCCGCCGAGCGACACGCGGACGTATTTCCGCCCCATCGCCTCGGCAATCGAGCGAGCGATCGAGGTCTTTCCGACACCGGGTGGACCGACGAAGAGGATGGTGGATCCGCTCCGGTCGTCCTCCTGCCCGGGGACGTCCTGCCGATCCGAGTCGGGTTCCGTTTCGCCGTCGCCGCCAGGCGTTGACTGATCCGCCGCGACGCGAGCGTCGGCGTCCGACGCCGCTTCCGGCCCCGCCATGGTCTGCGCGCTCGTCGTGGTCTGCGCTGCCGTCGTTGCCTCCGACTCGACCTCGTCGCCCGCTTCCTCCGCATCGGGGGTCGCGGCGTCGCCCTGGTCGGCGTTGTTGCGTTGCTGGAGAATCCGGACGGCCAGGAAATCGAGAACGCGGTCCTTCACGTCTTTGAGACCGTAGTGATCCCGGTCGAGAATCTCCTCGGCCCGCTTCAGGTCCAGTCGATCCGGAGTGCGCTCGTTCCACGGCAGTTCGGCGATCCATTCCAGGTGCGTCCGGATTACCTGCGCCTCCGCCGACTCGCCCGCCACACGCTCCAGCCGCCGCAGCTCGCGATCGACTTCCTTGCGCGCCTCCTCGGGGAGCTCCAGTGCCTCGAGCCGCTCACGGAGACCTTCGATCTCCTGGCTCTCGACATCGTCGCCGAGCTCCTTCTGGATCGCCTTCATCTGCTCGCGGAGGAAGATCTCGCGCTGCCGGTCTCCCAGCTCCTCCTGCACCTGACTGCGGATCTGCTCCTGCGCTTCGAGGAGACCGATTTGCCGCTGCAGATGAATCAGCAGCTTCCGGAGTCGGTCCTCGACCGAGAGCGTCTCCAGCAGCTCCTGCTTCTCGGCCGGCTCGAGCTCGGAATAGAACGCAACGAGATCGGCCAACTCGCCGGGGGTGGAGATTCCGCCCAGCAGGTGGTCCACGATCTCCTTCGGCACGCCCCGCAGCTTGCTCAGCTCCGCGGCCCGCTCTCGCACTTCCTTGAACAGAGCGGCGAACGCCGCTTCCTCGGGGTCGAGCGGTGCCATGTCGATCATCCGGCGCGCCACCACTTCCAGCCTTCCGTCCGTCTCGCTGTACTCGAGCGCCGCGGCCCGGGCCTCGCCCTGGATCACCATCTGCACCCCGCCCGGCACCCGCTGGAGCTGCGCGATGCGGCAGATCGTGCCGACGCGGTACAACGCGGCGGGAACGGGGTCTTCCAGCTCGGCGTCCTTCTGGGCAACCGCGAACACGTGCTTGTCGCCCTCGATCGCCGCCTCGATGCCCTTGAGGGTCTTCTCTCTGCCTGCCGCGATGGGGGCGGCGACGGACGGAAAGACGACCGTGCCGCGGAGCGGCAGGACGGGAACGCGCAGTCGACTCTCGCTCGCCAGCCGGGCGAGGTCCGATGCGTCGTCCACTTCCGTCACCGCGTCCAGCTCGTCTTCCTCGGCGAGCCGGATAAAGGGGCCGAGCCCACGCAGTCTGGGATCAGTATATGTCATTTCTCCGCTCATTCTCGTCATTCACGCTCGGTGAGGCCAGTCTCGAACCTCGCCATCCGAGGTCCGCCTCAACCGTTCCTACCCGATCGGGCGCCATGTTGCTCCGGGGCCGTCGGTGCACGATTCAGGCCTTCACCGCGGCGCCGATCCCCTCCGGTTCACGCCTATCTGGCACCATTCGCGAGCCTCCTGCATTCAGATACGCCAACCCGGCAGGCTCCGCTGTTCCGCTGTGCGGTCGGGCAATATGTTGGCTGCGCCGCCGAACCCGTCCGCTTCACAGCGGCGCTCAGACCTCTCGTGGCCCGTACGTGGACGAACGAACGACAGGCAGCTCTGGCACACTTCGCGGTCGTTTGGTGGGGTCGCGCGCGGTCCCGTGGCTCTCCCCTCTCGCCTGCCTGGCGCTGTTGTATCCCAACCTCGGTGCCCGGCCGGTCCTGGCACAGGAAGTCCCGGCGGCGGGAGCGGTCGGTCCTGTTTCCGTCGATTCCGCCAACAAGCTGCGGGCAGCGCTGATCCGTCCTCCCCCGGAGCAGCCCGACGATGCGGTGGACTGGATCGAGTTTCCGTTTCGTGTCGTCCTGTTTCCGGTCGCGCTGTTCGGGCGCGGGGTGGCCGAGATCATGAATCTCAGCATTCGGCCTCCCGAGGCCGGGGGTCTGCTCGCCGCCTACCGGGCGGTGGTCGACTGGGGCCTCCGGCCGGCCGGCGGCGGACTGGGACCTCGAAGCGGGCTCGGATTCGGCCTTCGTCTGGACCGCTTCAATCCCCTGTTCGCGGAGGCGGCGCTCTCGTTCCGGGGATGGCAGCTGTACCGGGGAGGCGTGGCCGGAAACTGGGACCGCGCTCGAGCGGAGGCGTCGGTCGGCTGGTACCGGCAGAATGCTCTGCTGTTCTGGGGCATCGGGCCGACCAGCCCGGAGTCCAGCGAATCTGAGTTTCGTTGGGATGAGACGTCGGTCGGCGCGAGCGGCACCGCCCGCTTCACCCGCCACGTCTCGGCCACCCTGGGCGGAGGTTACGACCGGAACGACGTAACCTTCCGGCAAGGGGTGTTCGACACCGCGGCGGTGTTCGGCACCGGAGTCACGAACTTCTGGCAGGTGAACGGCGAAGCGGTCCTCAATCTCACCCACCTCCATAAGCTCCAGACGCGCGGCTTCCGAGCCTCCGGCGGTGGAGCCGCCTTTTTCGGGTCGAGCGGAACGTCAACCGATTTCTGGCGCCTGTTCGGCGAGCTGAACGGCTACCTGCCGGTCAACGACCGGCAACAGCTCGCCCTGCGCGGAGTGGTCGAGATCAACCGCGGCAACGAGGCGGGCGACATTCCGTTCATGTATCTCGCCACGCTCGGAGGCACCGATATCCTTCGCTCCTACAACACGGACCGCTTCCGGGACCGCGACCGGCTCGCACTGACGGCCGAGTGGCGGTACGAGATCTGGCGCGACCTCCACGAGCGGGGGCGGGTCGAGGGCTTCGTGTTCTGGGACGAGGGCACCGTCGCGCGCACGCTGTCCTCGATCGACGAGTTCCGCACCTCGGCCGGGGTCGGAATGCGGTTCCTGTTCAACTATCGCCTGCGCGCCATCACCTTCCTCGCCTTCGGTGCTGAGGGCGCCCGCTTCACCTTCACCTTCAGCCCGCTGGCATTCTGATGGCGACCGCCAGCAGGATGGTGAGCCGCGGGTGGGCGGTCCTCGTGTGCGTTTCGTTGTCCGCGTGCGGACCCTCACGGCCTCCGGTTCCGCTGCGGCCCCAGCCGATCGCGTGGATCGATACCCTCCCCATCGTCGAGCCGGAGGTGGAGAAGGAGGAGAAGTTCGGTACCCTGTTCCTGGCCTCGGTCGGTGACGAGCTGTTTCGGCCGGTTCGGTTCCGGTACATATCGGCCAAGGAGAAGGAGGCGGTCAACGTGACGGCGTTCGACGACGTCGTCCCCTCGTCCTGGTTCCAGCACCGGAATGCGCGCCAGCCGATGAGCGCGAGCGAGGTTGTCCGAGGCGCGCCCGGCGTGCCGCCCGACGTGAGCGGCGAGATCACCATCATCGGAGGCAAGGAAGAGGGGATCTCACCAGGTTTCTTCGTGCGGGACGCGAGCGGCGAGCGCTATCTGTTCAAGCTCGATCCGAAGGGATACCTGCACCTGGCCAGCTCCGCCGATTTCATCTCGACCCGGCTCTTCTACGCCGCCGGCTACAACACCCCGGCCGACTACATTGCGGTCATCGACACGGCCCAGCTGGTGATCGGGGAGGGGGCCACGATCGGCAGAGGCGCGGCCAGACGGCCGCTCACACGAGAGGGAGTGCAAGCGCTGCTCGAGCGAACCGACCCGCTTCCGGACGGGCGATACCTCGTGCTCGCCAGCCACTTCCTCCCCGGTCCGCTGAAGGGACCGTTCCGCCTCGAAGGGCGGTGGGACAAGGATCCGAACGACTACTACTTCCACGAGTACCGGCGTGAGCTGCGGGGTCTGCTGGCGGTGTCGGCGTGGCTCAACCACGTGGACATGCGTTACGCCAACACGATGGATGTGTTCATCGAGAACCCCGGCTACATCCGGCACTACCTGTTCGACATGGCGGCCACGCTCGGGAGCGGCACCATTCGCAGCCACACCCCGCGGGAAGGGATGGAGTACAACTTCGACTTCTGGCCGATGACGGCGCGCTTCTTCACCCTCGGCTTCTACGAGGTGGGGTGGGAAGACGAGGAGTGGAGCGTGATCTACCCGTCTGTCGGCTGGATGCCGGTGGAGGGGTGGGAGCCCGAGAAGTGGAAGCCGAACTGGCCGAACAAGGCGTTCACGCTGGCCACCGTACGAGACATGTACTGGGCGGCCAAATTGGTCGGTTCCTTCACCGACGAGCAGATCGAGGTGCTCGTCGACTCCGCCCACCTGCCCGCGCCCGCGGCGGACACGCTGGCCAAGATGATCCAGTACCGCCGCGATGTGCTCGTCCGCTACTGGTACGCGCAGACGACGCCGATCGAGAACGTCACCGCCCGATCCGGCGCGACAGCGGTGGGCTCATCGACTGTGGGATCGGAGACGGGGCGGCGGAACGAGTCGCTCGTCGTCGCCTTCGACGATCTCGGGATCGGTGCCGGCGCGTGGCGGGCCGAGGACGTGGTCTACGAGTGGCGATTCGAGCACCCGGCCCGCGGCATCGCGGTGCGCGGCACGACTCCCGCCGTCGCCGGCGCGGCCCCTCAGCAGATCGCGATCGAGAAACCTCCAGGGGGCGGGAGCCATGCCCTATCGGCGTCGGAGGCGATCGCCACCCTCACCATCCGGGCCGAAGACACCAGCCGGACGGAAAGCTATCCGGAGAACCAGGAAGCGCGCGTGTTCCTGACCTGGGACGAAGTCGCGCACGCGTACGCGGTGACCGGTCTCGAGCACTAAGCAGTCGTCGCCTTCGCAAACAGGTCGGCCAGGCGCTTCTCCTCTCGTCCCCGCCAGCCGCCTCGGTGGTACGCGTACGCGGCCAGCAGGGGGAAGGCGAGCGATGCCTCGGCCCACACCATCTGCTCGTGCACCGTGTCGACCTTACCCCACGACGACGCCTCGCGCAGCGTGGATCCGGACAGGCCGCCGTCCCGCTCGTCCGCCACCGTGATCTGAATGGCGTACTTGTGCATCGGCCGCGGGTCGCCGATTACCTCGGTCGCGACCACCACGTCCTGAATGAAGTTCTTGGGCACACCGCCGCCGATCATGAGCAGGCCCGACTCGGGGTGCGCGAGCTTGATCTTCGTCAGCTCGAGGAAGTCGGCGGCCGAGTCGATGGAAACCACCGGCCCGGAGGCGAAATGCTGGTGGTGGACGAGCCCGAACCCGGCCGAGCTGTCGGAGAACGCCGGCACGAAGATCGGCACCCCCCTGACCCAGCAGCGGTAGACGACCGACTCATCCCGGTATGGCGCGTATTCGTCGTGCGAATCCAGGAAGCGTCCCATCTCGCCAATGAACTCGCGCGACGAATAGGGCCGTTTTTCGAGGCCGTTGGCAATCTCGGCCACCGTCTCATCGCACACCCGCAGGTTCTCTTCGTCGATGTAGGTGTCGTAGATGCGGTCGATCATCAGCTCGTGCAACCGGTGATCGTCGGCACGCGGATCGCCGCGGTAGTGTTTGAAGCCCAGGCCCTCGAAAAAGTCCTGGTCGACGATGATGGCGCCGGTGGACACGATCGCGTCCACCATGTTGTGATCGACCAGGGTCGTGATGACGCGCTTGAGCCCGGCGCTGATCAGCGAACCGGCCAGAGTCAGGAAGATGACGCACTCGCGGTCGCGTTCCATCATGTCGAGAATACCGGCAGCCGCGCGCAGGTTCCTGGCTTGAAACGCCGTCTCGCCCATCGCGTCCAGCAGCTCGACCACGTCGAAGCGGGTGATGTCGATGTGCTGTACCGGCGTGCTGAGATAGTCTTTCTTGTCCTTCATTGCGCCTACTCCTCGTCCTCGCCGACGAACTCGAGCGCCGCCGAGTTGATGCAGTACCGCTGACCCGTCGGTTGCGGCCCGTCCGGAAACAGATGTCCGAGGTGCGCGTCGCAGCTCGAGCACAGGACCTCGGTTCGCCGCATCCCGTGACTCCGGTCCTCGGCGGTTGCCACGCTGGCCGCGCTCGCCGGGGCGTAGAAACTGGGCCAGCCGGTACCCGATTCGTACTTCGTGTCGGAGCTGAACAGCTCAGTCCCGCAGCAAACGCAGACGTACGTGCCCGCGTCCTTGCGGTCATGGTGCTCGCCGGTGAACGGCGGCTCGGTGCCCTTCTCGCGCGTTACCCAGTATTGCTGTGGCGAGAGTTTCTGTCGCCACTTTTCGTTCGGAGCCTTCACCCTGTCGCTCATTCTTCGATTCCTGTGGCTTCCTTGACGTTGCTGCTCGATCCGTCGGCGTCGACGCGCCGCGAGCGATCTCGCCGCGTGGTGGCTGGGGCGGGGCGAGGCCCTGTCCGCGGGCCGCTCGATCGACGCCCATCTCGCTGCATTATATCGTCCGACCACCGCGTCCGCGCCGCACGAAGACCGATCGGTTCTTGAAGCAAACGCGCTACGGTCCGAACCACCGCTCTCGGCGACTAAATACGAAATGCTGTTTCTCGGCGGCGAGGGCGGCGGAGGGTTCGACGAAACTTCCGGTCGGCGAAGGACCGGAAAGGAAGTCCACCTCCACGCGCCCGACGCGGCCCTCTCCGAATTCGATGTAGCAGGCACCCGCTCCGGCATAAGCCGGGGGTGGTTCGCCGCCCTGCACCTCGGCCAGCAACGATGCGGCGACGACGCGCGCGGCCCCTTCCGAGAACGTACCTGCCTTCGCCGTCCCAACACTCGTCACGTCACCGATCGCATACACGCCTGGGAAACGTGTCTCCAGATTCTTCCGGTTGACGGGAACCCAGCCATCTTCCGTCATGCCGCTCGCCGCCACCACGTCCGGGACGCAGTGCTTGGGTATGCCGAGGAACAGGTCGTACGGCAGCTCACTCTCATCATCCAGAATGGCGACCCGGCGCGCCGAGTCGAGGGCGCCCACGCGCCGACTGGGGAGGAAGGTGATCCCCCGCTCGGCGAACGCGGCGATCAATGCCCTGGAGGCTGGAGGTGATGGGGGAACCGGAGCACCGAACGGCATGACGAGGCTGATCGTACAGGCGTTGCGCACGCCCCGTGTGGTCAGATGGTCGTGCAGCAACAGCGCGGTCTCGCTCGGTGCTGGCGGGCACTTGAACGGTGCCGAGCAGACGCCGACAATCGCGTGGCCTGACGAGAAGTTCGGGAGCACGTCCCGCAAGGCCTCGGCGCCGGCAAAGGAATAAAACTCGTTGCCGCCTTCGCTCAGGCCCGGTGTGGCAGCCAGATCGTAATCGGCGCCCAGCGCGATGACCAGCCGATCAGCCTCATAGCTCCCTTTGTCGGTCGTGACCTGCCGCGTTTCCGGGTCGATTGCGGTGATCGTTTCCTGTCGAAAGCTCACACCGGTTTTCGAGATGTCGCTATACGAGAATCGAACGGTGTCCGGTGTCTTGCGACCGAACACGACGTCGAGCTTCGAGAAGCCGAAGAAAAAGGAATCGTTCTTGTCGATCAGGGTGAGGTCGAGGCGATCGCCGAGCGCGTCGGACAGTATGGCGCTGAGCTCGAGGCCGCCGAACCCGGCACCCAGGACGACGATTCGTAGTCGCATCGCTTCTTTCCTTTGCAGTACGTGTGTTTCCGCGTTCACACCATGGTGACAATGATCTTGCCCTTATGGTCGCCTGTGCCGAAGAGCCGTAACGCTTCAGGCAGATCGGCGAGCTTGTGCGGTCCGTCGATCACCGGTACCAGCTTGCCGGTTCGAACAGCCTGTTCATATAGTCGAGGTCCTTGTTGGGTTTCAAGGCAACGATGCGCATGTGTTTGTTGTAGAGCCGCGAGATCAACGGCCTGAGGACCAGTAGCTGAAACACGCGCAGCAGGTTGCCACCAACGGTGGCATAAAATCCGTTGGGGTTCAACGCACGGACGTAGGCGAATGGCGAACGATTGGTCTTCACATCGAGGATGAGATCGTAGCACTTACCACCTTTGGTGAAGTCCTCCTTCAGGCAGTCAATGACGTGCTCCGCGCCCATGGCACGCAGCATTTCCAGTTTGCCGGGTTTGTCGACCACGGTCACCTCAGCGTCGTAGAGTTTGGCTATCTGCAAGGCAAACGTACCGACGCCTCCGCCTGCCCCATTCAGAAGCAACTTTTGGCCGGACCGAATCCGGCCCACATCGATCAGGCCCTGCACCGCCAGCATACCCGCCTGCGGAATGGCGGCGGCTTGCTCGAAGCTCATGCCGGCCGGCTTGTGCGCAAGGCTCGCCTCCGGCGCACAGGCAAATTCGGCAAACGCGCCGAAACCGCTCCCGCACAAGTCGCCGTAGACCTCATCACCCGGCTGGAACGCTTTGACATTTCCGCCCACGGCTTCAACCTGCCCGGCGATATCACAACCAATAATCCGCACCTTGGGCCTGAAAGGGCCGTTGAGCATGCGATTGATGAACCTGCCGTGCAGCAGTCCCCAGTCCCAATCGTTGACGGAGGCGGCATGCACGCGAACCAGGACCTCATCGGCTGTGGGCGTGGGCGTTGCCACATCCCTCAGCTCCAGGACGTCGGGCGTCCCGTAACTTTCCATGACAACTGCCTTCATGAGTGCATCCCCTGGTTGTAGATCTCGCACATCACCCCCGCTCTGCACATCTCTTTGGTGGGTCCAGAAGAGACGAGTGGGGTCGCGGGCGGGACGCTCGTTCCGATGCCGGTGCCGCTGCATTATACAGCAGTGCTGGGTGGCGGGGCCGTGCAGGCCTGGGGGGTGCGCCCGGGTGCGCACCGGGCGCCTTGACCGCGCCGGAGTCCCGTGGAGCGCGCTACCCACAATCAGCGCGAGGGTGCGCTGGAAGTCGGCGCGGAGACCTGAAAGGAAGGAATTGATGAACCGGAGGCGAGCGGAGGGCCTGCAGGCCGGCAAGGGGCGCGCCCCCGCGGAGTTCGACCGGGTGGCCGACCGGTACGACCTGATGGCGGGCCTAAACCCGGGGTATGCGCGACATCTTCGCCTGAGCGCTCGACGTCTGGCCGCGCCGCCGCGAGCCCGACTCCTCGATCTGTGCTGCGGGACGGGCCTGTCGACCGAGGCGCTCCACGATGAGTACCCCGACGCGGCCATCACCGGCCTCGACGCCTCGGGCGGGATGCTCGACGCAGCCCGCCGGAAACCGGCGCTCTCGGGAGTGGAGTTCGTACTCGGCGACGCCATGGCCCCGAACGGGTTGCCAGGCGGCTACGATGGGATCCTGATGGCGTACGGCATCCGTAACATGCCGGACCCGGACCGCTGTCTTCAGCAGGTGAGAGATCTGCTCCGGCCCGGGGGCCGCGTGTGCTTTCACGAGTACTCGGTGGCCGACTCGCGCTGGAGCCGGATGGTATGGAACGGAGTTAGCCTCGGCATCGTCATCCCACTCGGGCTGCTAACCACGCCGTCGAGCGGGATCTACCGCTACTTGCGGCGCAGCGTCCTCGAGTTCGATGGCGCCCGGGCATTCGAGCGACGACTCGAGCAGGCCGGATTCGTCGAGGTTCGGTCGGAACCTATGGATGGCTGGCAGCGGAACATCCTGCACTCCTTTCTGGCCCGGAGGCCGACCTGACCCACTCCCTCGCCGAGCGGTTGATTCTGCCCGCTCCCGGCCGCCTGTCGCGCGTGCCCGAGCCGCTTCGCGCTGTGGTGGTGGGCGGCGGGCTCGCCGGCACATCCGCTGCCTGCGTGCTGGCCGAGCGCGGCGTCTCGGTGACCGTGGTCGAAGCGGAGCCCTTTCTCGGCGGCCGGCTCGCCGCCTGGCCCGACACGCTGTCGAGCGGCGAGACGTTTCGCATGGAACGCGGCTTTCACGCCTTTTTCCGCCACTACTACAACCTGCGCTCCCTCCTTCGACGGATCGATCCCGGGCTCGAACTTCTCCGCCCGGTCGCCGACTACCCGATCCTGGGTCCCAACGGGGCGCGGCAATCGTTCGCGTCGCTCCCGACGCGTCCTCCGGCCAACATCGTGGAGCTCGTCCGCCGCACGCCGGCGTTCACCCCCACCGCCCTCTTCCGGGTGAACGGTCGCGCCGCCGCCCGCATGCTGGCGTACGAGGAGGCATCCTTCGTCGAGCGATTCGACGCCCTGCCGGCGTCGGATTATCTGGATTCCCTCCGCTTCCCGGCTGCCGCCCGCCGCATGCTGTTCGACGTATTCGCTCACTCGTTCTTCAACCCGGAGGAGAGCATGTCGGCGGCGGAGCTCCTTTTGATGTTCCATTTCTACTTCATGGGGAATCCCGAGGGCCTCGTGTTCGACGTGCTGACGAAACCGTTCTCGCGCGCCGTATGGGAGCCGCTCCGCCGACGGCTGGAGGGCACGGGGGTCCAGTTCGTTCTCGGGCACCCGGTCACACGCATCGAGCCACGCGGCCAAGCCTCTCTCGACCACGGCCGGACAGGATGGCGTGTCTCGGTTGGCGATGGACGAGCCCCCGGGCGCGAATCGGCGCTGGATGCGGACCTCGTCGTCCTCGCTATCCCCGTCGCCGCCCTGCGGGCGATCGTGGCGTCCTCGCCGCGGCTGGACGATCGCGGGTGGCGGCGGGCGATCGACTGCCTCTGCCCGACGTTACCGTTCGCCGTGTACCGACTGTGGCTGGACCGACCAACAGCGTCCGGACGGCACCCTTTCGTCGGCACGACGGGGATCGGCCCGCTCGACAACATCTCGCTCTTCCACCTGATCGAGGACGAGAGCGCGGCGTGGGCCGAGCGCCACGGCGGGAGCGTCGTCGAGCTACATGCCTACGCCGTCCCGGAGCCGGTCGATGAGGATGCGATCCGCCGTGAACTGCTGGATGGCCTGCACGCGGTGTATCCCGAAACACGACCGGCGACGCTCATCGAGGAGCGCTTCCTGCTTCGCGCCGACTGTCCCGCCTTTCCACCCGGCTCGACGGCGATCCGCCCGGGCACCGGCACGCCGTGGCCGGGTCTCGCCCTGGCCGGCGATTTCACCCGGCTCCCGTTCCCCAGCGCCCTGATGGAGCGCGCGGTGGCGTCCGGATTCCTGGCCGCGAACCAGCTGCTGGCGCCATGGTCGGTCCGCCCGGAGCCGCTGTGGTCGGTGCCACGGCGCGGCGTTCTCGCCGGTCTGCCGCTCTGATGGGGTGGGTCATCCGACGCCCACCCCGCCTCGCGGCTCGCGTCGAGGCCCGCTCGCCGCCCGCCGTTTCAGCGGCCGCCAGCGCCGCCGCCACTGTACAATGCCGATCACGGAAAGAAGCACCAGGTGCAGGACGGGATCGAGCCAGCCGAGGTCCGTCTCGGTCGTCAGCACGGCCTCGAGAGCTCCGATCATCACCACTCCGAGCATGATGCTGGAATAGGAAGCCAGCCACGGAATCAGAAGCAATCCGGCGCCGGCCAGCTCGATCCCTCCAACCGCGAGCGCCAGGCGAGGGGGGTACCCGAACTGGCCGAACCAGTAAAGCCATCCGTCGAGGTTCCGGAACTTCGATAGACCGGCAGCTCCCATCGACATCGCCTCGAGCGACAGGACGATGACAAACAGAACCCGGGCGGCTCGCCTTCCCCACCTCGAGACGCGAGCTGCTGTTGACACCATGGCCCCCCTGACTGTAATGTCTGTCGTGTCATGGAGTGTGACATAACGCTACATTATATTACAGGAAGACCTCGTATTGGGCAAGATTCCGAAGCTTTCACACCTGCAGTTTCTGGTCCTCGGAACGCTTCGCGGCGGACCGCTGGCGGGGAGGGAGATCCGGCGGCGGCTGGAGTCATTCGGGACGCGTACCCGCGGGCCCGCCTTCTACCAGCTGATGGCCCGGCTGGAGGATGGAGGTTTGGTGGAGGGCTCGTACCATCAGGACATCATCGACGGGCAGATCATCCGAGAGCGACACTATCGGATTACGGCCGACGGCTCGGCAGCGTGGAGGGATTGTACGGAGTTCTACGTCGAGGTCATCCGCAGCTTCGGACCGGAGGGAAGTCTGGCGAGTGCCCAAGCCTGATGCCGTGAGAGCGGGTCGCTGGCGTGCGCTCGGACGCCTGTTTCCGAAGGACGTGCGGGAGCGGATCTACGAGCCGGCGTTCTCGGACTTACTTCACCGGTGGTTGAGCCTTCGGGAAGCACGAGGGCGACGGCCGTTCGGGATCTACGCGATCATGACGGCGCTGGGTTGCGTCCCGATCTCGCTTCGCTGGACGTTGGTTCGGAACGGTGTCCCGACCCGCTTGGGGCGGGCCGCGCTCGTGTCGCTGGCAGGCGTCATCGTCGCGATTCTGCTGCTCCGATACTTCACGAAGACCGAGACCGGGTATTGAGCGGCGCCGTCCGGTTCGCCGCCACCGCGATCGGCAACACGTCGGGTCCTTCTAGCGTTCCCGAACGCGATCGAGCCACGTCAGAACGAGAATCTCGTCGCCAACCGTCAGGTCCCTCAATCCTTCCCCGAACTCCGGGTCGAAGACGAGCCACGCCTCCGGAGCGCCTTCGTCTCCTGCTTCGGAGCCTCACTTCGATCGACGAGCGGCGAACGGACGTAACCGATCGCCCGGATGGAGATGTCCATCTGCAGTGTCTTGCCGGCTTCGGTTGACACGATGCCCCTGCGCCTCAGCCTTCGAGTCCACCCCGCCTTCGGTTCGCGGCAGAGTCGTCGATCAGCCGCCAGCGCTCCACCAGCCCGTCCCGAACATGGGCCAGCCAGATCAGGGTGCGTTCCCGTTCTTCGGAGTCCGGTAGCCCGAGGTGCGAGCCAGTCGTGTGTCCGAGAATGGCAACCACGGCGTCGTCAGCGGCGATTCGGCGGGGATAGATCACGTATTCGGGAAAGGCGTCAATATACCGGCGCCAGGCAGCGGCGTTCGCTTGGCGGCCGATCACTGGTTCCTCGTCGAAGACCTCCAGGCGGTGATCCTCGGACATCATCGCCACCAGCCGATCGAGGTCGCCTCGGTTGATGCAGTCGACGAACCCGATGGCGATCGCGGTCGGAGGTAGGCGCCTGGCAGCCACCTCGGCCTCGGTCACGCGCACTCGCGTGCCATTGATGCGGCCATTGACGTCAGCTCGAGGCGCCGTTCTGCCGCATCCGGAGCGCATAACGCCGTTCGGCGTACGCTCCGTCATCGATCCACAGCTTTTCGGCGCGCTTGATGATGTACGGCCGGGCGAATCTCCGGCCGCGGAGCGCGTGGCGGAAGCGTCTGGATTCCGAGGTGAACAGCGAGGCCTCGACGATCGCCGTGCGCCCTGACCCGAGCGGGGTCGCGTGGGTCTCGACCACCGAGCCCCGGAAGGAGCCCTCAACGATCGTCATCACGATGGTGCGCGGCTCGGGGCTGTGGAAGCGCGCGTCCACCTCCATGGCCACCCGACCCGCGATGCGGAAGGCGACTCGCACGGTGATGCTGTCCTCGTCCATGTCGATCAGCTTCAAGCGCCCGAACGCGTACGGATGAAAGTGCACACCGTGCCATGGATCGAGCCGGTTGGCGATCACGTCCTCCGGCTCGCAGCGCACCTCCATCCGCATCACGCCGTCGAAGTACTCCTTTGGCCGCTCGGCGAGGATCGGTCTGGGTGTCGGTGCCTCCCCGTCGTCGAGACGCACCCATACCAGCACGCCGTCGTCGTAAACCGGATACGGCTTCCAGGCGCCGAACGGCTCCGACCCCAGCTCGAGTCCGTGCCACGGGCACACGAGCTTGCCGTCGCGCACCACTCCGTCGCACAGCGCGGCGCCCATGTGCGGGCATGTGTTCGGGGCGGCACGGATCTCCGGCCCGGATCGCCAAACGACCAGCTCACGACCGGCGATCGAATAGCCGACCGGCGCCTCCGCTACGGCGCGCGATGCGTCGATCGCATACCAGCCGCCCGCCGGTCGGGCCAGGGCTCGCGCCAGCGAGCGGGAGATCCGGTCCGGATTCGCCTGCACCCAATCCGGCCCGTCGAGTATCGGCTCGTCGGGAGGCGGCGCCAGCGGCTTGCCGACGTTCCAGAACCTTGTCATGTCGATCGATCGACCCCCTTCGGATCGGGTTTCGCTCGCAGCCGCGTTGGTCGCTCGCTCTTCGTTCCCATCCACGACCGGCGCCCACGCTTCGCGCGCCGCCACGGCAGCCGCACCCCGATCTCGCCTGCCCACGGACGTCGGTCGGGGCGGAGCCACAGCCGTCGTGACCGGATCGCCTCGAGCGCGAGCGACGGCGGCATGGCCTGCATGACGCGCAGATCGTCTGTCAGCGATCCCGCCTCTGACAGGAAGCGCACCAGCGCGTCCGCCTCCACTCCCTCGAACAGCCGCAACATCGTCTCCGGGGCCCGATCGGGAAAGCGCGACAGATAAGACAGGTAGACGCGGTCAAGAAACAGCGTCCGAGAACGGCGGGGATGGGGCAACTCGACGCTCGACGGATCGTCGACCCCGGCCAACCGGCGCGCCAGCTCGGCCGAGAAGCGCTGGATGGCCAGAAACGCGTAGCCGGTCGCCGGGCGCCCGAGTCCGCCCGCGAGCCCGATTCGACACACCCTCCGCGACGGCCTGGCATCAAACGTCCGGGTGCTCATCGGAATCGCGCCGCCCTCCCGGCCCTCCGCTTCCCATCCGCCGGGTCCGGCCAGCCGGTCCAGGTACGCGTTCAGGTCGGCGGCGTACACCTCCTCGGACCATGGCGCAGGGGTGAAGTAGGTGGTCTCGACCAGCGCGCGGTTCGCCGCGAAGGGGAGCACGTAGAAGAAGTGAATACCTCGCTCCTGGCTTGTTCCGAAGTCCATCAGAGTTGCGGTCCCGGGCTCGAAGACGGGCAGCGCGGTGCGAACGAAGCGGCCCCGGAAGTGTTGCAGCAGCTCGACGTCGCGTGTCCGTGCTCCCGGCTCCCCGGTCCATGCTCCTGGCGCTGCGATGGGGCGGCTGTCGAACACCAGGCGCGCCGCCAGCGGACCGTCGCCGGCCTCGACGATCGCCCGATCGCCATGGTCCTCGACCGATCCCACCTCGCTTCCGAGACGCAGCTCGACGTCGTCCCGCTCCCGCAGCTTCCCGAGCGCGCTCCGGTAAAACGCGTCGGCGGGAAGGTGTTGGTAGCGGTAGCGCCGGCTCTCGCGTATCACCGATCGCCGACCGTCGCCGACTTCCCAGCGCGGCCATGTATGGGTGACAGCGTCTTCGAAGGGGTGCGGCTCGGCATTCCAGAAACACCAGGTGCGATCACGCGCGAACTCGGTGCGACGATCGACGATGATCAATCGCCGAGAGCCGAGGCCCTGGCGCAGGAGCTGAACGGCCAGACTGAGACCGGCACAGCCGGCGCCGAGCACGGCGTAGTCTACAACCAACGCTCCGCCCACGCGTTCCGTCGGCCAGTGCCGACACCCGGGCCGACGGGATGCCGAAGAGCCGCGCGCTCAGCCATCGCCCGGGAACAGCGCGTCGGAATGCGTCACCAGCTCGGCGCAGGTGAGGTCGCGGGAAACGGGAAGCCAAACGAACGTGTTGAGCAACGGATCGGTCTCGTCGAGGAACTCGGGCTTGAAGCGGCGCAAAAGGGGATTGCTGGCGCCGATGGTTTCCTGCTCCGCTCGTCCCTCGACCGAGCCGGAGAGCCGGCCATCGGGCGTGAGCGTCCCGGTCAGGCTGCGGACCAGCCGCTGCACGACGTACGACTTGCCTCGGGCGAGACCGCTCAGCTCGACCGTGACCCCTGGCTTGCCGTCTCCGTCCGGATCGGTGATCCGCGGATCATCCTCATCCGTCGGCAGGGGCTCGTCCAACGGGTCCTCCAGCTCCGCTCCGAGCACCATCACCCAGGGCTGAAAGTGTATGACCCACGGACCGTCGGCGGGCCCCTCGACCGTCACCTCCACCCGTGGCTCCGGCATGGCGGCGACGAACGCCTCGCTCAGGATGGACTTCACGCCCCCGAAGGGGGTCGGCTCAACGGAACAGAAACGCGTGGAGGCGATGAGCCGGTGGTCCTCCCGCGTCAATTCGTGAAGCGCGTAACTGACGGTCACGCCCGTCTGGCGGCGACCGAGCGGCGGCGATTTGATCACGGTCGAGAAGGTCTGGCGGCTGGCGTACGTTCCAGGGGCGAGAGCCCCCACGCTATCGACCGCGCCCACCGCGTCGCCGGTCGGTGCGACTCCTTCCTGTATCGCCGCCGGGGCCAGCGGTGGAGAGGTGGCGAGCGCGGCGACCAGTAACGGTCCGTAGCTCCATCCTCTCACCGGAGCGTAGCGCCCTCCCGGAAGGTGCCGAATCCGGCCCTCGCTTCCAGCTCCGTCTCCCAAACCGGTTTGTCTGCCATATGTCCCGTCGTACCCCCCATCGGGCGGAATGACTGCACCGTGTCATGGGCGAAGCTCGACAACGGTAGTGCCTATCGCAACGGTTCAGGCGGCGCGGCGGGTTCCCGGCCACTGTTTCCGCCGCGCCGCCGGCGATGCCGGATCCGGCTTTGGACTGCTGCCGCGAGCCCGTAGATTGGCGCCATGCGTGACCCTGTGAGCGGCCGGCGATGAAGCGCGACCGGCCGCACGTCGTCATCATCGGCGCCGGCTTCGGCGGACTGGCGGCTGCCATCCGTCTCGTCTGTCGCGGTTACCGGGTGACCGTTCTGGAGCGCAACAATCAGCCCGGCGGCCGGGCCCGCGTGTTCCGGCAGGACGGTTTCACTTTCGATGCGGGCCCGACCGTGATTACCGCGCCTTTCCTGTTCGAAGAGCTGTGGCGCCTGTGCGGTCGCGAGCTGACCGATGAAGTCGACCTCCGCCCGATCGACCCGTTCTACCGCATCCATTTCGACGACGGCGAGACGTTCCGTTACTCCGGCGACGCGGCGGCGATGCGGGCCGAGGTCGGCCGCATCGCTCCGGCCGACGTGGAGGGTTTCGAGGCATTCTCGCGCGCCGCGGAGCAGATCTTCCGCATCGGCTTCGAGCGCCTCGGCCACGTGCCGTTCGAGTCGCCCTGGGACATGGCGCGCATCGCGCCGCACATGCTCCGGCTGCAGAGCTACCGAACCGTTTTCGGTCTGGTCGCGAGCCACGT
>CAZJXR010000018.1:0-10030 GCA_964550085.1 uncultured Gemmatimonadota bacterium | reverse complement strand
GATGAACGAGTTCGGCAGGTGCTCAGCTTCCACCCGCTGCTGGTGGGTGGGAATCCGATGACGACCACGTCGATCTACGCCCTCATCGCGCACCTCGAGCGGCGATGGGGTGTCCATTTCCCGATCGGCGGCACCGGGGCGCTGGTCGATGGTATGGTGCGGCTGCTGGAGGAAGCGGGCGGCGAGGTCCGCCTCGGTACGACAGCGGCCGAGATCGAGACGCGCGACCGGCGAGTCTGCGGGGTCCGGCTGGAGGAAGGCGAGCGCGTCGACGCCGACCTCGTGGTGTCGAACGCCGACGCGGCGTGGACGTATCGCCACCTGCTTCCCGGTGTGCGGCGGCGCCGATGGACCGATCGGCGGCTCGACCGGGCTCGCTACTCGATGGGACTGTTCGTGTGGTACTTCGGGACCGACCGCGTCTACCGCGAGGTGGGCCACCACACGATACTCCTGGGGCCTCGCTACGACGGCCTGCTACGCGACATCTTCGAGACCAAGCGACTTGCACCGGACTTCAGCCTGTATCTGCACCGACCGACGGCGACCGATCCGGGTCTCGCTCCGGCGGGCCACGACGCGTTTTACGTGCTGTCCCCGGTGCCGAACCTGGACGGCGACACCGACTGGACGGCCGCCGCGGAGCCGTACCGAGTCGCCATCCAGGACTATCTGTCGCGTTCGGTGCTTCCCGGGCTCGAGCGGCACGTGGTCACTTCGCGGACGTTCACACCCTTGGATTTCCGCCACCAACTGCTCGCGACTCGTGGCGCCGCGTTCGGCCTCGAGCCGTTGCTCCGTCAGTCCGCGTACTTTCGTCCGCACAACCGGAGCGAAGAGGTGGAGGGGCTCTTCCTGGTCGGCGCGGGGACGCACCCGGGAGCGGGCGTTCCCGGTGTCCTATCGTCGGCCCGCGTGCTCGATCGAGTGATCCCGGATACCGATGCGCTCCACTGATCGTCGATCGGACGACCTCAAACGTTGCCGGGCCATCCTGCGCACCGGCTCCCGAAGCTTCTACGTGGCTTCCGCTCTGCTCCCCCCGCGGGTGCGCGGGCCGGCCACGGCTCTCTACGCGTTCTGTCGGGTGGCGGATGAGGCGGTCGATGGCCAGGGGGCACGCCCAGGGGCGATCGAGGCGCTCCGGGACCGCCTCGACCGAGCGTACACGGGCCGCCCGCTGGACAATCCGGTCGATCGAGCGTTCAGCGACGTGCTGGCGACCTATCCGGTGCCGCGCGCCGTCCCCGAGGCGCTCCTCGAAGGCTTCCTGTGGGACCTCGACGGACGCTGTTACCAGACCCTGACCGACGTGCAGGCGTATGCCGCTCGGGTCGGGGCGACAGTGGGGGTGATGATGGCCACCATCATGGGCGTCCGGGACCGGAACGCGCTGTCGCGGGCCTGCGATCTCGGCGTCGCCATGCAGGTGACCAACATCGCACGAGACGTGGGCGAGGACGCGCGGCGCGGCCGTCTGTACCTGCCGCGGGCGTGGTTGGACGAGGCCGGGATCGACCCCGACGAATGGCTGCGGGCGCCGCGATTCACTCCGCCGCTGGCGGCGGTCGTGAAGAGGCTGCTGGCCGAGGCAGAGCGCCTGTACGCCCGCGCCCGCACGGGTCTGCACCTGGTGCCACTGAACTGCCGACCTGCCATCAAGGCGGCGCTTCTGATCTACGCCGACATCGGACGATCGATCGCGCGCGTCGGCTTCGATTCGGTCCGCTATCGGGCCTTCACCACCCGGCGGCGCAAAGTCGTTCTCGTGCTCAAGGCGCTTCGGCCCGAGACGCCGGCCGGCGCGCCGACGCTGACGGTTCTGCCGGCCCGCTTTCTGGTCGAGGCCTTCGACCCACCGCGCCCGTCGCTTGAACATCGGTGAGCCGGCGGTTTACCATCCACCCGCCAACGACCTCGAACGATCGCGATCCCGGGTAAGATGACGGAGCAGGCCTCCACATACTTCAGGCGCGGCCTCGGCCTCAAGGACGAGGTCAAGCCGGTGCTCGAGTCCGAGTACGGCAGCGCGCTGGTTCGTCTCATCCGGGAGAACGACTTCCGGCTCCAGGTCGGAGACCTGCGCTTCCGGCTCGCCGCCAGTTTCGGATTCTGTTATGGAGTGGACCGGGCGGTGGATTACGCCTACCAGGCGCGTTCTAAGTTTCCGGACCGCACCATCTACCTCGCCGGCGAGATCATCCACAATCCCTTCGTCAACCGACAGCTCGCCGAGAGCGGCATCCGGTTTCTATACCCGGCGTCCGGCGGCGGCTTCGAATTCGAGTGCGTGACGGCCGATGACGTGGTGATCCTGCCGGCGTTCGGGGTGCCGATCGACGCGTTCGCCCGGCTGCGTGAGATCGGCTGCATCGTGGTCGATACGACGTGTGGGTCGGTTCTCAACGTGTGGAAGCGGGTCGAGAGCTACGCCCGGGACGGATTCACCGCCGTCGTGCACGGCAAGCACTACCACGAGGAGACGCGGGCCACCACCTCGCAGGTCGCCCTGCATTCCGGAGGACGGTACCTCGTGGTACGCGACATGGCGGAGGCCGAGCTGGTGTGCGCCTCGATCCGCGGCGAGATCGACGCGGCCATCTTCATGGAGCGGTTCCGCGACCGTGCCTCGGAGTGGTTCGATCCGGTCCAAGATCTCCAGAGGGTGGGGGTGGCCAACCAGACCACGATGCTGGCCAACGAATCGCTGGCGATCGCGGCCCGCATCGGCGAAGCGCTGGCGGATCGATACGGGGAATCGAGTCTGGCCGATCATTTTCGGAGCTTCGATACCATCTGTTCGGCCACTCAAGACCGTCAGGATGCGATCGTCGAGCTGATGAGGGATCCGCCCGCTATCATGATCGTGATCGGGGGCTACAACTCGAGCAACACGAATCACCTCGCCCACATCTGCGCCGAGTCGACCCGCACGTTCCACATCGAGGATGCATCGTGCATCGATCCCGAATCGGGGTGCATCTCGTACAAGCGAGTCGATAGTGACGAGGTCGTGGAGGCATCCGACTGGTTGCCGCGGGGAGATGGCGAGATCGGCCTCACCGCCGGGGCGTCGACGCCCGATAGCAAGATCGGCGACACGGTGATCCGGGTGCTGCAAACGGCGGGCCTCGACGTGTCGGCCCTGCTGTCGAACTAAGTCGGCTTCAGCGGGCGCCGGGCAACGCCTCGGTCTCCAGCGCGCGCCGGCCCGCAAAACCCGCGTCCAGCTCGTGCCAGTACATGATCTGCTCCTCCCCGAACCGCCAGCACAGGAAGACGGGCCGTCCGTTGCGGTAGGCCAGGAAGTCGACCAGGCCCTGGGGCGCGCCCTTGAACAGACAGCCGATCGTGGACAGCTCGGCGAGGTAGGCATCGACACGGTCGGAGACTTCCCGCGCCTGCTCCCGCACCGACTCCTCCTTCTCCCGATCGCCGGCCGCCCGCGCGCGACGGAGTCTGGCGGCCAACTCCTCGAGCTCGGTGTGTGCATCGAGGATGTCCTCGACGATCCGCCGCACCAGGGGCAGGGTGCTGTTCGCCTCCTCCAGCGTAAAGAACTTCGTGTCCGGTTCGCTCATCTCACCCCCGGGGACTCTCCTCCATCGCCATGCTCGACGTCGGGCCACACCGGCTCGATGTCGGGGATCTCGACTTTGATGCCGCCGACCAGGGCGGCCGCCGCGTTGTACAGAGTTGCCGAAACGGCCGCCGCGAGTCCGGCGAGCACGCCGTAGCCTACCGGGAATACGAGCAGGGACCACATGCCGAGCTGTGTGAGAATGTTCGGTTCCGAGCCGGCCGGCGCCTCCATGGCCGAGACGGCCGCCAGTACCGCGCCCACCAGGAAGCCGACGAATCCGTACAGGACCAGGAAAACGAGAAATGCCGACCGGGCTCGGATTCTTCGAATTCGGACGATCACGACATTCAGTGAACGGGCGCGGTTATTGGCTGTCCAACAAGCCATCGCATAGTAGATAACCGGCGAGCAGCGAACAATCCCGACTGGCGGGCCGAGCGGCGAGTGCCGTATGCTCGGAGGGATGACGACGATCGATGAGCTTGGCCCGCTTCTGTCGCCCGAGGTGGGAGCGAAGCTGGAGGAGGCGGACCGGGCCCGCCCGATTCCCGGCGGTGAACCGGCCTGTCCCGAGTGCGGGGCCAAGATGACCCGCCTCGTCGAGCATCATCCTGCACCCAGGACCGACGCCTCCCCGTTTCGGGTTCGTCTCGTGTGCAGCGGGAAGGAATGTCGGCGCTGGACGGTGTACGACTGGTAGCGCGCCGGGCGAGCCTGGGTCGCCCGGGCAGCGACGCGCTATCGATGTGACAGCTCGAACTCCTTGGCCCGAAACCGCCGTCCGGTGACACCCCGCGATCGATCGGACACCAGGTATACGAACACTTCGGTAACCTCGTCTGGCAGGGGCAGAGTCTCGGGGTTCTCCTCCGGATAGGCGGCGGCCCGCATCTCGGTGCGCATCGATCCTGGATCGACGGTGTTCACGCGCACACCGCTGCCCTCCAGCTCGCCGGCCATGATCTGCGACAGGGCCTCGAGTCCGTTCTTGGCCACCGAGTACGCGCCCCACCGTGGTCTTCCGTGGTCGCCCACCCCGGAGGAGACGTTGATCAGCGAGCCACGGGTCTCCCGCAAGTATGGAATCACTCCTCGAGCGCACAGAAACGGCCCGGTCAGGTTCACCCGCAACACGGTCTCCCACTCGTCGAGCGGATAGTCGGCAATCGGAACCCGAAGGCCGAGGACCGAGGCGTTGTTCACCAGCGCGTCGATGCGTCCGAACTCCGCCCGCGTGGCATCCATCCAGGCGGCCACATCCGCCTCCGCGGACACGTCGGCCGTCATCGCCATGCACTCGCCGCCGGCGGCCTGCAACTCGTCCCGGATCTCGAGCAGAGGGCCCGCACCGCGGGCGCAGATCGACACGCGTGCGCCCTCGCGCACGAAGCGGCGCGCGAGCGCCTCGCCGAGGCCGGCGGAGGCGCCGCTGATCATCGCGACCTTGTCTTCCAGCTCCATGTCGGGATCCTGCGTTGACGCCCCTCGAGTCGCCGACTAGCCTGTCGGCTTGTCGATACATCGCGAATTCCCGTGAAGACTACCGAGCCGATCAACGCCCTGCCAGCGATCGTCGCCCCACCCCCCGGGCCTGCTTCGAGGGAGTGGACCCGGCGGCTCCAAGCGGTCGAGTGTCACAACGTGACTTGGGTGACCGACTCCTTCCCCATCGTGTGGGTGCGGGCCCGAGGCTGCAACGTGTGGGATCCTGACGGCAATCGCTACGTGGATCTGGCCGCCGGCTTCGGCGCCGCCGCGGCGGGACACGGGCACCCCCGCATCGTGGAGGCGATCCGCGCGCAGGCCGCGCGGCTCGCCCACGCCATGGGCGATGTCCACCCGCCGGCCGCCAAGGTGGAGCTGATCGAGCGTCTGGCCGCGCTGGCCCCGTTTCCCGACGCGCGCGTCATGCTCGCCACCAACGGCGGCGAAGCGATCGAAATCGCGCTCAAGACGGCCTGTCTGTTTACGGGCAAACCCGGCGCGATCGCCTTCACCGGGGCCTACCACGGCCTCACGTATGGGGCACTGTCGGTGACCGACGGAGCGCCGTTTCGCGGTCCGTTCGAGGCGCAGCTCAACCGTTTCGTGCTGCGGGCCGGCTTTCCGCATCCGTTTCGACCACCACCGCGGCTCGGCGGTGGTCGGGAGCTGGCCCACGCCGCCGTCGCCGATGTCGCGGCCCTGCTGGCCAGCGAGGACGGCCGGCAGGTAGGCGCAGTCATCGTCGAGCCGATTCAGGGGCGCGCCGGAATCGTAGAACCGCCGGCGGGATTTCTCTCGGAGCTGGCCCGGCTGTGCCGCGAGCACGAGGTGGTCCTGATCGTCGACGAGGTGCTGACCGGTCTGGGACGCACTGGCGCGTGGTTCGCGTGCGAGCGCGACGGCGTCGTCCCCGATCTCGTGTGCCTCGGCAAGGCGCTGTCGGGGTCGCTCCCGATCTCGGCCTGTATCGGTCCGGCCCGTATCATGGACGCCTGGCCTCCCTCACGCGGCGATGCTCTGCATACGGCGACCTTCGCCGGGAACCCGATCGCCTGCGCGGCGGCGAACGCGGCTCTGACCGTCCTCGAGGAGGAGAATCTGATCGAGCGGGCGGAACGCTCCGGCCAGCGCCTGTTGGCGTCGCTCCGGGCGATGGCGGAGAAGCACGAAATGGTGGGCGACGTGCGCGGCCGTGGGTTGCTGGTCGGCATCGAGCTCACCGATCCGACAGGCGGTGCCACTGGGACCCGGGCCGCCGACGGGACCCGGGCCGCCGGCAGCGGGGCTGCCTCCAGCGGAGCCGGGGCCGCCGATGAGGCGGCGGCCACTGCGGTGCTGCTCGAGGCGCTCCGTCGCGGCTGGCTGCTTCTGAAGACGGGGCCGGAAGGCAACGTCCTCTCGCTGAGCCCGGCGCTCAACACCCCCGACGAGCTGCTCGAGGAAGGAGTGCGGGTGCTCGACCAGGTGCTTGCCCATGTCGCCTCGACGCGAGCGGACTCGTAGCTTCAGCCCAGGCGGTCGCGTTCCGCCGGCACTCGCATCGGAGAAGCAGAGACCAGACGCCGAAGGGGGAGCCGAGTGATGGCCGAACTGAAGATCACCGTGGAGGGTACGCCCAATCCGAACGCGGCCAAGTTCACACTGGATCGATCCGTCCCCGGCGATTCGAGTCGCTCGTACTTCGACGCCGAGGCGGCCGCCGGTGATCCGCTGGCCGAGAAGCTGTTCGCCGTCACCGGCGTGCGGGCGCTGCTGCTGGTCGACAATTTCATCACGGTGACGAAGACCGAGGAGGCCGAGTGGCCCGCGCTGGTGGATCGAATCGAGGCGGTGATTCGCGAGCAGATCAAAGACTGAGGATGGACCGCGCGCCCCGCGGCGCGCTCGAACCCGTGAACCGATGAAAGTACTCGATCCAATCGTCGTTCATTCCGCCTCCGGCGGTCGGTCTGCCGGTGCACCATTCGGGAGCAAGGCCCTTGCGCTTGCTGTCGTGGCCTGCGCGTTCGCCGTCGGGGCCTGCGACGCGCCGCCAGACTCTTCCGCCGCCGCCGAGGCCGAGACAGGTGAGGTCGAGGCGGGCGGTACGGAGACCGGCGGCACGGCTCTCAGCGCGCCGACCGCCGCGGCCGATAGCGAGACCCACTTCGCCAACCTCACCCAGCTCACTTTCGGCGGCGAGAACGCGGAGGCGTACTTCTCGACCGACGACGAGTGGCTCATCTACCAGGGAACCCCGCGCGACGGTGACTGCGACCAGATCTACGTGATGCGGACAGACGGGAGCGGAAACGAGCTGGTGAGCACCGGCAAGGGGCGCACCACGTGCGGCTACTTCTTCCCGGGCGGCGAGCGTCTCCTCTACTCCTCCACTCACCTGGGGGACGAGATGTGCCCGCCGCGGCCCGACTACTCGCAGGGCTACGTGTGGGCCCTGTATCCCGACTACGACATCTTCACTGCAGCGCGCGACGGGAGTGGGCTCCAGCGGCTCACGTACACGCCCGGCTACGATGCGGAAGCGACCTTCTCGCGCGACGGCGAGTGGATCCTGTTCACCTCGGTCCGCGATGGCGACCTCGACATCTACAAGATGCGCGCCGACGGCAGCGAGCTGACCCGACTCACCGACGAGGTGGGCTACGACGGGGGCGCCTTCTTCTCCTACGATGGGAGCCGGATCGTGTACCGGGCGTACCACCCGACGGATTCGGCCGAGATCGCGGACTACCGACGGCTCCTGTCGCAGAACCTGATCCGGCCCTCGAAGCTCGACATCTGGGTGATGGACGCCGACGGCGGCAACAAGCGGCGCCTGACCGACAACGGGGCCGCCAACTTCGCCCCCTACTTCTTCCCCGATGGGGAGCGGATCATCTTCTCGTCCAACATGGACGACCCAGGCGGCCGCGAGTTCGAGCTCTATACCATCAACGTGGATGGCACCGGACTCGAGCGGGTCACCTGGTCGGAAGGCTTCGACGGCTTTCCGATGTTCAACTCGGACGGCAGCCGCATCGTGTGGGCCTCCAACCGCGACAACGAGCGCGAGGGGGAGACCAACATCTTCATCGCCGACTGGGTGGACTGACTCAGTCGCTCCGTCAGCGGGAGTCCGCCCGCGCTCGAGCCGACGCGACTGGCTACGGAAGCTCGATCAAATTCGTCGGGCCGATGCGATAGATCGCCCCGGCGGCCAATCCCTCTTCGACGGAAAGTCTGAGCACCTCCTCGAGCGTCTCGGGATGTCTCTCCCGGTAGGCGGCGAGCCCACGCGCCGCCACATCCTCGGCGTCGAGCAGGATCAGGTAGCTCGGCCCGAAGCTGTCGATGATCGCCTCCAGTTCTTCGCCCGGCCCGGGGGCGTCGGGCAGCAGGCCCGGCCCACCCCGCGTCGCGTCCTCCCCCGCGTCACCCCCGCGCCCACCGACGAAGCCGATGGCTCGAAACTCCGCCGACGGGACGCTCCTGCGCCCGGTTTGCCAGTAGATGTACGGGTCGAAGTGAGCGGCGATCACGTCTCCCGGCTTCGTGTTGGCGACGATCCACTCCACGTAGGGCGCGTACGCGGTCGCCGGCAGCGTCTGCGGCAGCGCCCAGGCGCGGTTGAGCCAGCCCCGCAGATGGTACTGGAGGACGTTCACGATCAGCAGGGCCCCGGCCACCATCGCGATCGGAGCCGCCCACTTCGGCACGTCCGCGCGCGCCTGCCCGAACAGCTCGAAGGCGCCCTCAGCCACGAACAGGGTGAGAAAGGGGCCGATCAGGTAGTAGAAGCGGTAAGGCTCGAAGGGCCACAGGAACACGATCGCGAGGTACAAGAGCACGAACAGCGGCACGCCGGGCCAGCGGCGCCACATGCTTCGGAGCCCCACCGCGCCCACTCCGATGAGGAGCCCGGTCACGAACAGGGTAGCCGCCACCGGCGCATCGGGAAACCAGGCGAATGCGAGAGTCTCGCCGAGCGGGCCGACCTTGGCGGCCACCGTTTGCCCCACGAAACGGAGACCGCCCTCCATCACCGCCGCGCGCAGCCAGGCCGCGTAGCTGCCGTAGTGCCCGATCACCCCGGCCGGGATGGCGTCGGCGCGCCCGCCCGACCAGAGCAGCCACGGTGCCGCGAGGGCAAGGCCGCCCGCCGCCGACAGCACGGCTCCCAGGTGGCGGCGTCTGGCGATCGCTGCCAGCACCACGGTCGCGATCACGGCCACCCCGATGGAGCGGGTTAGAAAGACCGCGCCCGCCCCAAGTCCCGCGGCCAGCCACAGGCCGGCCGGGCGGAGGCGATCCGCGCCGCGCGGACCGCCCTCGGGTCTGCGCGTCTCGTCGGCTGAATGCCCACCGCCTTTCGTAGGGGGCGCCGCCATTCTCGCTTCGACTGCTTCGGCGCGTCGCGCGACCAGGAGTGTCAACGCGGCCATGAGCAGGAAGAGAGGCTCCGACATCAGCACGGTGGCGATCGACATCCCCGGCACCCAGAGAAAAGCGCCGATCGTCACCGCCGCGGTCGCCAGGAGTCGGGGGCGCTGGCCGGTGGCGAACAGGAGGAAAACAAGCGCTGCTCCGGCGGCGTAGAAGAGCGCATTCAGAGCCTTGAGCATGCCGAGGTTGCCCGGGTAGCCGCCCCGCAACTTCCAGGCAGCTGCCAGGACGAGCGGGTAGGCCGGCGGGTACTTCACGCCGGGCAGCGCTCCCGGCAGGTTGCCGTACACGTACTCTCCCCGTTCGGCCAGCGACTGGGTGAGGCCCAGGTACACGCCGTCGTCGTAATAGGTGCCGGGACCGACCGGCACCCGGGCGGCAGTCACCGCGGTGAAAACGATGACCCCGATCGCCACCGCCGTGATTCGTCGCTCCCGCTTCACCGTGCCCCCGAGTCCGATGCCTTCGACCCCGAGTCCTTCGAGTCCGGTGTCCCCGAGTCCGGTGTCCGGGAGTCCGGCGCACTCGCGTCCGATGCCT
>CAZJXR010000017.1:17305-32614 GCA_964550085.1 uncultured Gemmatimonadota bacterium | reverse complement strand
AGGAGTGCAGCATCGCCACCGCGCGGTTGAAGTCGTCTTGAATCTCGGCCGCGCACGAGGTGGGGAACTCCACATGTCCGAGGGCATGGCTGGCGAGCGACGGCTCCTGCTCGGGCTGCTGTGCGGTGGCCGGGGGAGCGACAGGGTCGAGCGCGGCGAAGGCCAGCGAAAGTGCGAGGAGCACAGGGCGATTTGTCTGATAGCTCATCGGGATACCTCCGGCAGACATGCGGCGCAGTCAACTGGAAAACCTAACACGAACGGTCTGGCCCAGCTTTTGCCGCCTCAGCCCTGTGGGTCGCGAGCTCCGTCCGCCGGGCAAACGAGGCAGTTGTAGGCGCGGTTTCGTGCGCGCGCGGCCCCGTCTGCTCAACGCCCGCGAGAGGCTGTTTCACTGTGGTGCCCACTCCTGTAAGTTCTCCCGACCCTTTGCCGCGGGGTGAGTTACGACCCGGTACAAGTGCGGACGCAACCCGTTTTCCCTCGCACCGAAACTCGAGGAGGCTGCGACGTGATAAGGCGGACGATTTGGATCCCATCGTTCTTCGCGCTGGTGTTCGTGACTGTCGCGCCGGCGACGACGACAGGGCAGCCAACCCAGAAGCTCCCGGCCCCCGTCCCGACGTTCGAGGATCGGGAGGAGCTGCCGATCAAGCCGCCGTATCTGGCGCCGATCACCACGCTCGACGCGCGCGACGTGGACAACCCGCCGGTGTTCGAGGTCAAGCCACCCGACGGCGCGCCGAACGTGGTCATTATCCTGGTCGACGATCTGGGGTTCGGCGGCACGAGCCATTTCGGCGGGCCGGTCGAGACGCCGACCTTCGACCGGCTAGCGAGCGAAGGGATCTACTACAACCAGTTCCACTCCACGGCGCTCTGCTCGCCGACCCGGCAGGCGCTGAAGACCGGACGCAACCATCACTCGGCGGCGATGGGCAAGATCACCGAATTCGCAACGTCTTTCCCCGGCTACACCGGAGTTCTACCCGACGACGTGGCGTCGATCGGCAAGATGATGGACTACAACGGCTATAGCACGGCGGCGTACGGGAAGTGGCACGAGACAGCGGTGTGGGAGATCAGCCCCTCGGGTCCGATGACCCGCTGGCCCAACCATCAGGGCTTCAACGAGTTCTATGGGTTCCTCGGCGGCGAGACCAACCAGTGGACGCCGACCGTCTATCACAACGAGAACCGGGTCGAGACGCCGGACGACTCGAGCTACCACTTCCTGATCGACATGACGACCCGGGCGATCGAATGGATCGAGTTCCAGCAAGCGCTCACGCCCGAGAAGCCCTTCTTCGTTTACTTCGCGACGGGCGCGACCCACGCGCCACATCACGTGCCGAAGTCTTACATCGAGAAACAGCAGGGCCGGTTCGATCAAGGCTGGGACGAACTGCGGCGGCAGATCTACGAGCGACAGCTGGCGACGGGAATGATCCCGGCCGGCACCAAGCTGGCGCCCAAGCCCGAGTGGATCAAGGACTGGGGTGACCTGAGCGCGGATGAGAAGAAGCTGTTCGCGCGCCAGGCGGAGGTGTTCGCGGCGTACATCGACATGACCGATGCCGAGATCGGCCGCCTGATCCAGGCGATCGAGGACATGGGCGAGCTCGACAACACGCTCATCTTCTATATCGCTGGTGACAACGGGACGAGTGCCGAAGGGGTCGCCAACGGGCTGTACAACGAGATGACCTACTTCAACGCCGAGCCGCGGGGCTCCGACGTCGAGTTCATGCTCCAATACTACGACCGCTGGGGCGGACCCGAGACGTACCCGCACATGGCAGCCGGCTGGGCGGTGGCCTTCGATGCGCCCTTCAGCTGGACCAAGCAGGTCGCGTCGGACTACGGCGGCACCCGGCAGGGCCTGGCGATCCACTGGCCGAACGGGATCCAGTCGAAGGGCGAGCTCCGGACCCAGTGGCATCACGTCATCGACATCGTGCCGACGATTCTGGAGGCGGTCGGTGTGCCGGAGCCGAAGGTGGTGGACGGGATTCCCCAGCGCCCCATCGAGGGCGTCAGCATGTTCTACAGCTTCGACGACGGCGACGCGGCAGACCGGCACACCCTCCAGTACTTCGAGATGTTCGGCAACCGGGCGCTCTATGACGACGGCTGGATGGCACGCACGATCCACTCGCCGCCATGGGCCGATCCCACCAACAGGTTGGCCGACGACACCTGGGAGCTGTACCACGTGGCCGAGGACTTCAGCATGTCGACGGACGTGTCGAGCCGTTATCCGGACAAGCTCGCCGAGCTTCAGGAGCTGTTCCTGGCCGAGGCGGTCAAGTACAACGTCCTGCCGATGGACGATCGCAGGCTCGAACTGGCCAATCCGAAGCTCGCGGGTCGACCGGACCTGATGTTCGGCCGGACGACGCTCACCCTGTCGGAGGAAATGGCAGGTCTTTTGGAGAACGACTTTATCAACACCAAGAACACATCCTACACCATCGAGGCCGAGGTCGAGACGGGTGGCTCGGCGAACGGCGTGATAGTGGCACAGGGGGGCCGTTTCGGGGGCTGGAGCCTGTACGTGCTCAATGGCACTCCCATCTTCGTGTACAACTACCTCGGGCTCGAGAATACGAAGGTCACCGGGAGCTCGAAGCTGGCGAGCGGAACGGTCACCGTAACGATGGACTTCGCCTATGCCGGCGGGGGGCGGGGCAAGGGTGGGACCGTCACCCTGTCGGTCAACGGCCGGACGGTCGCAACGGGGTCGATCCCGAAGACGGAGCCCAACGTCTACTCGGCCGACGAGACGGCCGGCGTGGGCGTCGACGGGGAAACGCCGGTGTCGGACGACTATACCCGGGCCACGAGCGAGTTCACGGGCACGATCCACAAGGTGACCATCTCGCTACGGGGCGCTTCGAACTGAGCCGTCTCATCCCTCGAAGAAGCCCTGCCGCCAGCTCGGGTAGCGGGGCTGCCAGGCGAACTCGCGCTTCGCCTTCGCATTCGACGCGCCGCGCGCCTCGGTCATCATGATCACGGCGACCTCGCCGGCCGCGAGCCGACCCAGCCAGCGAGGCACCCGAAGCGGCGGCTTCGCGCCCAGGGCCTCCGCAGCCACCGGCAACCATTCGCGTGCTGGCGCCGGATCGTCGTCGGCGATCAGGTAGACGCCCGCCGCTCCCCGCTCCACCGCGTTCGCGGTCGCTTCCGCCGCGTCCTCGACGTGGATGAACGACCACACCCCGGTTCCACCACCGACGATTGGCAACATCCGCCGTCGGATCTGGGTCGCGAGGTCGCCCGGAGGATCGCGCCCGAACGTGGTCCCCGCCCCGTAGAAGGCGCCGTAACGAAGCACGATCCCCTCCACTCCCTCCGCGCCAGTGACCGCCTGCTCGAGATAGCGGATCGCCGCCAGGGTCGTCTGCAGGGTCGCCGGCGGCTCGGGGTCGAGCGGATCCTCCTCGTCCTTCACGCTCCCACCCGTTCGTGCGAAGTAGCCGGCGAAACTCTGGGCCACGAAGCGGCGGATCCCGATGGCCTGCCCGGCGGAGAGCAGGTTGTCCGTGGCCTCCCGTCGCAGTCGATTGGGGCGAGCGAAATCACGCTCCATCCGGCGCGGATTGATCGAGGCGGGGATTGCCGTGAGCTGGTGCACGACGACCTCGGGCCGGGCGTCGCGTACCGCCCACTCGACTGCGTCCGGATCGAGCGCGTCGGCCACCACGGGCCGCGCGCCCAGTCGCTCCAGCAGGCCGCGCTTGGCCTTGGTGCGCGTCGTGCCCACCACCTGGTGCCCTCGCCTCACCAGCAGCGGCACGAGATTCCGGCCGAGCACCCCGCTGGCGCCGGCGACGAAGACCCTCATGCACTCTCCCCCCGACGTTCGTCGGTCGAAGTCCCCATGCTATCGCGCCTCTCCCGGGGAATCACTCCCTAACTCGCACTCCCGATCATGTTGACACGCGCGTCCCCAAGTCACAAGTTTAAGTGAACTTTAACTAACGCCTCCGGCGAGAAGTGCGAGGAAGCTCCATGCATAGCAGCGACCTGTCTGGCGTCATGACTATCGGCGAGGTATCGCGCCGGAGCGGGGTGGCGGCGTCCGCGCTCCGTTTCTACGAGGAACGCGGCCTGATTAGTGCCGAGCGGGCGGGATCCGGCCACCGCCGCTTCGCGCGCGCCGTTCTCCGCCGGATCGCCTTCATCGTGTTTGCGCAACGAATCGGTCTCTCCCTCGACGAGATCGGCGAGGAGCTAGCCAAACTCCCCGCGGGCCAGCCAGCACCCAAGCGACGGGACTGGGCGCGGCTGTCGCGCACCTGGGTGTCGCGGATCGATGAACGGATCGGGGAGCTCGAGCGACTCAAGCGCGGACTCACCGAGTGCATCGGGTGCGGCTGCCTCTCGATCGACCGCTGCCAACTGGCCAACCCCGGCGATCGGGCCGGGCGCCGCGGCCCCGGCCCCAGATACTGGATCGGCGATCCTCCGCCGAGACAGTGAGGCCACGTCGTTCCTCCGACAGCTACCCGCGCCAGGCTTGACATCAAGTTCACTTGAACTTGTAGACTTGATGCGCGACGAATCAGGCCGGAGCGCCATGAAGGCTCCGGCATGCCAGGAACGGAGGTTTCGATGAAGACGTTCGCGACCGAGATAGGGCAGCACCGTAGGATTGTTGCCAGACAGCACCCGTCACCGAGGCGGGCCCGGGAAGCGGTTAGGCGGATTGCGCGCGCCTGGGTACTCGGTTGGGTACTGTTCGTTTCGAGCGGCGGGAAGACGCCGGGTGGCAGATCGGCTCCTGTCGGCTGGAGGTAGCTTTCTGACGGTGGAGATCGACTTGTGGGAGAGCGCCTCGAATCCTATCTGGAGCTCAGCAAGTTAGTAATCCGGGCGAGCGGGGCCTGATCGACGGTGTCGATCGCAGGGCGCCGCGGGATGCCCGATCGGGCAGCGCAACAACGACAGGCGGTTGAGCATGGCCAGCGAGCTGCTCGTCGTCGACGGGCGAGAAGTCGCGATCTCCAATCCGGACAAGGTGCTCTTTCCGCAGCCTCGACACACCAAGCTCGATCTTGCCCGCTACTATCTCACCATCGCCGACGGGGCGCTGCGCGCGGCGGGCGGACGACCCAACGTGCTGGTCCGGTATCCGAACGGCGTGGACGGGGATCACTTCTACCAGAAGCGCGCCCCCCGCTCCCGGCCCCCGTGGATGGAGGTGGTCTCGCTCCGCTTCCCGTCGGGTCGGAGCGCGGATCAGGTCGTCCCGCGCGACTCCGCGGCGCTCGCCTGGCTCGCCAACCTCGGTTGTCTCGAGCTCCATCCCCATCCGGTTCGGGCCGAGGACCTCGAACACCCGGACGAGCTGCGCGTGGACCTCGACCCGGTGCCGCGCGTGCCGTGGACGCAGGTGCGCGAGGTGGCAGGAGTGGTCCAAGAGGCGCTCAGGGACTTCGGCCTCCTCGGCTGGCCCAAGACCTCCGGCTCGCGCGGCCTGCACGTGAACGTGCGGATCGAACCGCGGTGGGGCTTCAAGGAAGTCCGTCGCGCGGCGCTGGCGCTGGCGCGCGAGGTCGAGCGGCGCGCTCCGACCCGCGCCACCAGCAAGTGGTGGAAGGAGGAGCGGCACGGCGTGTTTGTCGACTACAACCAGAACGCCAAAGACCGCACCGTGGCGGCCGCGTACTCCGTCCGACCGACCCCCGACGCGCGGGTGTCGGCGCCGCTGGACTGGGACGAGGTGCCGAGCTGCGAGCCCGGGGACTTCACCCTGGCCACGATGCCGGAGCGCTTCGCCGAGCTAGGCGACAGACACGAGGCGATTGACCGGAACGCGGGATCGCTCGAACGCCTCCTCGATCTGTCGGCACAGCAGGAGCACGAGGGACTGGGCGACGCTCCCTGGCCGCCGCACTACCGGAAGCAGCCCGGTGAGCCGCCGCGCGTCCAACCCTCGAAGCGCCGCGGCCCCAAGCGGCGCTGATCAGCCGGACGCGAGCACGTTCGCCAGATCAAACGCGCGTGTGACCTCGAGCTGATCGTAGCGGCACTCCTCCGGCCGCTTGTCCGGACGCCAGCGCAGGAAGGTGGTGGCGTGCCGAAATCGGTTGCCTTGCAGGTGGTCGTACTTCACTTCGCACACGCGCTCGACTCGGAGCGGCTCCCACGACAGGTCCTTCTTCCCGCTCCAGCGGCTCGGAGCGCCCGGCATGCGCTCGCCCGCGCCCCCTTGTGCCCAGTCCCGCCACGGGTGATGCTCCAGCGCGCCCTCGCGCAGCGGCGCCAGCTCCTCGACCAGCTGCCTCCGCATCGCCATCTTGAACGATGAGGTCACGCCGACGTGCTGGAGCACGCCGCGGTCGTCGTGCAGGCCGAGCAGCAGCGAGCCCACCGCGTCGTCGCTCCCCCTATACCACCGGAACCCGGCCACCGCGCAATCCGCGGTTCGGGCGTGCTTCACCTTGATCATGGCCCGCTTCCCCGGCTGGTAGGGGGCGACCTCCGGCTTGGCGATCACCCCGTCGAGGCCGGCGCCCTCGAACCGATCGAGCCACCGGGATGCAGTCGATCGGTCGCGCGTCATCGGCGTCAGATAGACCGGCGGCTCGACGTCCGCCAGCAGCCGCTCGAGCCGGGCCCGTCGCTCGCCCTGCGGCGCTGACATGATGCTGTGACCGTCGCTCGCCAGCAGGTCGAAGGCGACGAACGAGGCCGGCGTCTCCCGGGACAGCTTGGTCACCCGCGAGGCCGCCGGGTGGATCCGCTGCTGGAGGGCGTCAAAGTCCAGCCCGCGGGGCGACATGATCACGATCTCCCCGTCCACCACGCAACCGTCGGGGAGGCGGTCGAGGAAGGCGTCGTGAAGCTCCGGGAAGTAACGGTCGAACGGCCGCCTGTCGCGGCTCTGGATGTAGACCTCGGAGGCGCCGCGAAACACGATCGCCCGGAAGCCGTCCCACTTCGGCTCGAAGAGAAAGGAACCGTCCTCCGGGAGCGAGTCCGTCAGCTTGGCCAGCATCGGCGCGACAGGCGGCTGTACTGGAAACGTAGGGTGGTCGTCGCCGGGCCTGTTCATCTTAGTCTCGGGCGCGGGGTGCTCTTGCCGTTCAACAGCACGTGGGCCAATGATGCGCGACATGGTGCCGAAGGCAAGTGGCCCGGCTTTCTCTTGCTCGCAAGTGGCCGAGGTCTCGCGGCGGGTGGCGGCCACGTCCAGCCGGCTGGAAAAGATCGAACAGCTCGCCGGCTGTCTCCGATCGTGTGCGTCCGATGAGATTCCGATCGCCGTGGCCTACTTGGCCGGCTACCTGCCTCGAGGCCGAATCGGGATCGGGTACGCGACTCTGCGACGCGTTCTTTCGGAGCTCGGCGATCCCGCAGACCAGCTGGCGCTCACTCTGGAATCGACGACCGATCCCTCGCCACTCGCCCTGCTCGAGGTCGATGCCGCCCTCGATCGATTGGCTCGGACCACTGGCCCGGGCTCGAATGCAGTGCGAGCTCGACTCCTCCGCGACCTGCTCTCACGCTGTCCGCCCGATGAACGAGATTTCCTCACCGGTCTGCTGCTCGGCGACCTGCGACAGGGCGCGCTCGAGGGCGTGATGCTCGAGGCGATCGCCCGGGCCGCGGCGCTGCCCGACGAGCAGGTCCGGCGGGCGTTCATGCTGACCGGCGACCTCGGATCGGTGGGGCGTGCGGCGCTGGTCGGTGGAGCTAAGGCGCTGGCGAAGTTCGGTGTGCGTCTCTTCCGTCCGCTGCAACCGATGCTGGCGCAGACGGCCGAGGATGTGGCCGACGCGCTGGAGCGATTGGGCGAGGCGGTGTTCGAGTGGAAGTTGGACGGCGCCCGCGTCCAGGTGCACCGGCGCGGGCGCGAGGCGCGGGTCTTCACCCGGCGCCTCAACGAAGTGACGGCCGCCGTGCCGGAAATAGTGGAGTCGGTCCTCCACTTGCCTGTCGATGAGATCGTGCTCGATGGCGAGGCGATGGCGCTTCGGGCCGACCGGACGCCGCACCCCTTCCAGACCACCATGCGCCGCTTCGGACGGAAGCTCGATGTGGAGCGCATGCGCCGCGAGCTGCCTCTGTCCTGCTTCTTCTTCGACTGTCTCCATCTGAACGGTACCACCCTGATCGATGTGTCGCTCTCCGAGCGCTATCGCGCCCTCGCCGGAGTGGCGACCGAAGGCATGCTCCTTCCACGGCTGGTAACATCCGATCCGAGCGCAGCGGAGGCCTTTCTCGCCGAGGCTCGTGAGGCCGGGCACGAAGGGATCATCGCGAAGGCTTTGGGCGCGCCGTACGAGATGGGGCGGCGTGGACGCGGGTGGCTCAAGATCAAGCCCGCCAACACACTAGATCTGGTGGTGCTGGCAGCCGAATGGGGCAGCGGCCGCCGTCGGGGATGGTTGAGCAACCTGCACCTGGGCGCGCGCGATCCTGAGTCGGGCGAGTTCGTGATGCTGGGAAAGACGTTCAAGGGCTTGACCGACGAGTTGCTCGAGTGGCAGACGCGCGAGCTCCAGGCGCGCGAAACCCACCGGGACGGCAACGTTGTCCACGTGCGGCCGGAGTTGGTTGTCGAGGTGACCTTCAACGAGGTGCAGGACAGCCCGCGCTATGAGGGAGGCCTCGCGCTCCGTTTCGCGCGCGTGAAGGCATATCGTCCCGACAAGGCGCCGGGAGAGGCGGACACGGTCGAGAGCGTACGTCGCATCCACCGTCGCTCCAGGGACGGTTGAACGCGGTGCCGGGCGGCGACGAGATCGGATCCGGTGTGCCGCGCCGGGTCGGCCTTGTCGATCGCGGACCGCTCGGTTCGACAAACAAATGTGGTTGAACACGCAAGAAGTGTGAGGGTTGGGAAGATCGAGACGTTCGCTCCAACGCTGTCGGGCGCTCGCGGAGAGGTGATAGTGATCGGCGCTGCGAATGAGGTCGTGTCTTGAACGCCGGCCCCTCGGGGAAGACGCGACGTCCGGTGCTCTGGGTGCTCGCCGGCGGAATCGCCGCCGGGTCGTTCGATCTCGCTTACGCGTGGGCGTTCTGGGCCGTGAAGGCCGGTGTTTCGATACGGCGCATTCTGCAGTCGGTCGCTTCCGGCCTGCTGGGGTCCGCCAGCTACGCGGGTGGCAGTGCAACGGCAGCACTAGGGTTCGTGTTGCACTACTCGATCGCGATCAGCATGTCGGCAGCGTACTTCGCGGTGGCATCGCGAGCACCCGCGCTGATCGATCGACCGCTCGTGTGCGGCGCGGCCTACGGCCTGCTGCTCTACGCGATCATGAACTACCTCGTAGTGCCACTCTCTGCGGCGACGCCCGGGTCTAAGGACGCGGTGTGGATCACGCTGAGCATCGCCGTGCACGCTCTCCTGATCGGCGTACCGATCGCTCTCGCGACCCGACGCGCTTGGTGGCGGGGGAAGGTCGTGGCTGACAGCGGAGGGAGCCTCTAGCGCAGACCGGCGCTGCATCCGATCCATCGGTTCGATCCTCAGGGCCGTCGCCACGCCTCGCTCTGTCGCCCGCACCGGCCCTGACCTATTCTTGATGTGTCTGGAAGCGTCCGGGCAGCTCTCCTCGAAGCCCTTGCACCTCGGGCGAAGGTCGAATCGTCGGCCGTCGCGCGAAAGAGCAGGTGAACTCATGAATTCCCCTCGGGTGGCAACCGCGAAGGAGCGCGAACGTCGACTTCGGTCCATCGATGAAGCTCAATCCCGCCGCGTATCCTCCGCCGGACGGCTGGAGATTCTCATCGTCGACGATGACGAAGCGGCTCGCGAGACTCTCGCAGCGTGCTTCGAAGGCGAGCCACACCAGGTGACGGTTGCCGATAACGCGGACGAGGCGCTGGAGCTCGCCGACACCGAGATCTTTGACCTCGCGTTTGTGGATCTACGACTTCAGCACACATCCGGTCTCGACCTCTCGGCCAGGCTTCTCGAACGGTGTCCGTGGCTGAAAGTCGTGATCGTCACCGCGTACGGTTCGATCGAGTCGGCAGTCGAAGCCATGCGCGTCGGTGCGTTCGATTACGTGACCAAGCCGATCTCGCCGGCGGAGATCCGGATCTACGCCGCAAAGGTCGCGGCCGTACGGAGTCTCGAGCGACGCGTGGCCCGCCTCGAGGGTGATCTCGGGCGTTTGAATCCCGAGCCGATACTCGAGAGCCGCAACGCGGCCATGCGGCGGGCGCTCGAGGTTGCCAGGCGCGTTGCCGACAGCGAGGCCACCCTCCTGCTGACCGGCGAGACGGGGACCGGCAAGGGTGTGCTCGCCCGGGCGATTCATGGCTGGAGCCGGCGCGCCGAGAACCCGTTCGAGATCGTCAGCTGTCCATCGCTGTCCTCGGAGTTGATCCAGAGCGAGCTGTTCGGCCATGTGAAAGGGGCGTTCACGGGCGCGGTGGCGACGAAAGCGGGCAAGATCGCGATCGCCGAAGGAGGCACCGTGTTCCTCGATGAGATCGGAGACCTTCCCGAAGCGATCCAGCCGAAGCTGCTCCGTTACATCCAGGACCGTGAGTATGAGCGACTGGGCGACCCGAAGACACGGACCTCGGATGTGCGCGTCATCGCCGCGACCAATCAGGACCTCGAGGGGGCGGTAAAAAACGGCACGTTTCGAGAGGATCTCTATTATCGGGTGAATGTGATCAGCATCGAGCTGCCTCCACTCCGCAAGCGTCCCGAGGATATCCCCTTGCTGACGGATCGCTTCCTCGCCTTCTTCGCCGCCCGGCACGGTAGAGAGTCGATGCGTATTTCGGACGACGCTCGGGCACTGCTCCTCAAGCACAAGTGGATGGGGAACATCCGCGAGTTGCAGAACGCGATCGAGCGCGCCGTTCTGATGAGTCCGACCGATCGGATTGCGGCCTCCAGCCTCAACCTCAGTCGCCGGGACGCGGGGGCGGCGGTCCACGCGGACGGGAGTCTCAACACGCTGGCCGAAATGGAGAAGCGCTACATCCAGCACGTATTGGAAGAGACGGACTCGATCGAAACGGCCGCGGAGACCCTCGGCATCTCGCCCTCTACTCTGTGGCGACGTCGACGAAAGTACGATATCTGATCCACGGCACGCGCCATGCTGGCTTCGCTCCCGGTGAGTGTGCGGATGTGAGCCGGACGGCACCCGAAGAGTAGCCACAGGGTGATTCAGATGTTGCAGTTGGATCAGCAGGGTGATCGCCCTCTCATGGTCCTGGTGATCGACGATCATGCGGCGACGCGCCGCGTGCTACGGACCGTGCTGGAAACGGAGGGGTGCGAGGTAGTGGAGGCTCGCGACGGTGACGAGGGACTCCGCCTCGCCCGGCGGCTCGGGCCCAACGTCGTCATCACCGACATCGCGATGCCGCGACTGGGTGGGGTTGCAACGGCCGAGCGATTACGCGCCGATCCGCGGACGAAGACGACTCCCGTGATCGCGGTTACGGGGGAGATCCAGAACCTCGCCGGTCGCGCCGCATCGCTGCGGACGCTGTTCGACGAGGTGATCCTGAAGCCGATCGAGCCCCGGGAACTCCGCGCCGCGGTCACCAGTCTGTGCGAGCGCGTGTGAGAGGATCGAAGCGGCTCGCGGCATCCGCCTCTGGAGGCAGACGATCGGCGATGGCCCGGAATCGGACAGCTTCGACGGAACCGGCAGTGATGGCCTGGGGAGCGTCGTTCATGCACTTTACCGCCGACCGCCTCGAGCAGGAGGCAGGCGCCGTGGTCCGACGATGGTCGGATGGGCTCGAGTCGGGCACGGAGCGTGACGGCGCACTGACGGGTCTGGACGAAGATCGTCTCCTCCACGTGGCGCGGCTTATCCGCCGCTTCGCGGACTTTGTCCGGGATGCCGATGAAGCGAGGCTTCGTCGGTCGGTCGTCAAGAGTCTCACCTGCCTCGCTGAGCGGCGCCGCCGGGAGGGCTTCGATCTCGAGGAGGTGCTGACCGAGTACCGAGGACTCTCCGACCTGGTGCAGGAGCTGGCCGAGAAAACGGTGGGAGAATTTCCGGGTCACGCCGACATGTTCGAGATCGTCCGGACCTGGCGTCGGCTGCGGGAGGCGATCGGCCTTCTGGACGAAGTGACCTCGCGCACCTACCGGCAGTGGTCCGCACGTCTGGCGGATGAGCGGTCAGCGGTGCTGCAAAGCTTCGCGAGCATGCTCGCCCACGAGCTCAAGAATCGTGTGGGCGCGGCGGAAACCGCAGTGCGCCTTCTGATGGAGCCGAACACTGCTCTGGATGATGAACGACGGGCTCATCTGCTCGACCTCATTCTCGGCGCGTTGCAGGGAGCGGGCCGCGTGGTGGACGATGTGCAGGCCCTTTCTTCAGCGGGGCAAAGCGAGGGGGTCCTGGTGCCGACCGCCCCGGTCCGGTTGGGCACTCTGCTGGAGGAGATTACGCGGCGGATGCGCGTCGAGGCGAACCGGAAACAGGTCGAGCTGATTGTGGATGGTGACATGCCATCCGGGACGGTCGATGGCGGCTGCCTCCACATCGCTTTGACCAACGTGCTCGACAATGCGATGAGGTACCGTCATTCGGACTGCCGTCCCCGCGTGCAACTGCTGGTTGAGAGAGCCGCCGCGCGGACCGAGTGGGTCCTCAGCGTGGGCGACAACGGAAAGGGGATGTCCGCCGATCTCCTGAATCGGGTATTCGAGCCACGGATCCGTGCCAGACGCCCGGGCGACGCAGGAGATGCGGGCCCCGGTCTCGGCTTGTTCCTCGCGCAGACTGCGATCGAACAGCTGCGTGGCGGCCTCCGGATCGAGAGCGAGCCCGGCGCAGGCACCACGGTGTATCTTGTCGTTCCGGAGTACCGGCCACCGACGCGGGATCCGCGAGGCAGCGGGCGCTTCGGGAGACGCGGTACCCATAGCTGACAGGACCCACTCACATGCCCGAGGAACCGCTGGCTGCTTCCGGCTCGAAAGCGGGACGCGTCCGCATACTGCTGGTAGAGGACGAGGAGACGCTGGCGGAGATCGAGCAAACGCACCTCGAGCTATGCGGACACCGGGTCGAGATCGCTCGCGATGGCGAGGCAGCCCTGCATGCCATCCAGAGCCAGGAGTTCGACTTCATCTTCTGTGACCTCACGCTGCCGGGGAACCTCGACGGCTACGCGGTCGCGTCGGCGATACGAGACGATCCAGCCTACTCCAGACTGGTCATCGTGGCGCTCACTGCGCACCGGCCGGAGGATGTCACCGATTCGCCGCGTGGCGGCGCCTTTCACGCCGTGCTCACCAAGCCCCTGAGCACCGAAGATCTCAGCGCGGTGGTGCAGCTCCTGCCCGAGAGGCGGCGCCCGGAAAGGGGAGAGGACTAAGGACTCGGCCCTTCCATCCTACGGTCGCGCTCCGGCGGATCGTTCAAATCGCTCGGCGATGAAACAACGACCACCCCCGTATGCCGGGGACAACCGGTAGTCCCGACCCGGGCTCATTAGCCTCAAGGCCCTAGCCAGTGCCCTTCTTCGGCCGCCCTTCGCGACCGCGCCTCTCCTGGCATGTCCGTTGCCCTTACCTGCGTGCAGTAGTTGTCGCTACCCGACGAAGGGGCACGCGAAGAGGGAAACCAGATCGAGGAGATGGGAAATGAGATTGAGCAAGGCAATCGGCCTCGCGGCCGGAGTCGCGCTTGGGACCACCGCGCTGCCGGTCGGCCTCGCGGCCCAGGAACAAGAGCCGTCGGATGGCGCGGCACAGCAGGAAGCACCCCAAGCCCAGGACGTCACGCAGCCGCTCGATGCGGAGAAGCTCGATGCGGAGAAGAAGGTCGCACTGGAGAAGGCTGCGAGACAGCGGACACCCCCGCCGGCTGAGCAGCGCGCGGCGGTCATCGAAGTCACAGCAGATGGGAACCTGTTGGCTGTCCTCGCCGAGTCCGGCAAGTACGGTACGTTCGTGGAGCTGGTCGAGACCGCGGGCCTGAAAGGCGAGCTCGAGCAAAGCGGACCGTTCACCGTGTTCGCGCCGACCGATCAGGCGTTCACGAAGCTGCCACCGGGCGAGCTCGATGCCCTGAAGCAGGATCAGGAGGCGCTCCTGCGCCTGGTTCGCACACACATCGCAATGGGCGAGTGGACGGCGGGTGAGCTGCGCCAGTCCGCGAGGATCGAGAATATCCTAGCGGATGAACTCACGCTCGAGTCCCCCGATCCCGGCGCGGCGGGCGCTGCCGAGGGTAAAGAGGGAGAGCCGGCGGTCACCGATGAGGCCGCCAGGACCGATGAGGCCGAGGCGATCCTGCCGGACCCAAACAAGCCCGCCCGGCCTGAGCCCGCTGCGGCTGACGTGTCGACGAGTGAAAGCGATCTCAGGATCGAAGACGCGACCGTGGTCGAAGAGGACCTGCTTGCCGACAACGGGGTCGTTCACGGCATCGATGCGGTGCTCGAGGCTTCACCGGAGCCGGCAGGCGCGGCGGCAGGAGAAGCTCCCGCCGGCATACCGGAGCACCCGGTAGCGCAGCCAGAGGGCGAAGCGCAACAGCCAGAGATGGATGCTGCGCCCGGCGAGGAGCCGGAGGCAAAGGCAGACAAGCAGCCGACGGACGACATGTACCCGACCGAACAGAATCCGGATGGCCAGTGAGAGGAGGCGAAAGGACGAGGTCGCCCACACGGCCGGCGACGGTGGGTACTGACAGAACGTCGAAGGATAGATAGCGACCTAGCGGTCGGGTCAGTACCGACGCCCCGCGGATATGGACGTCCGTCGGAAGGAGAGGCCGGAGCAGTTGGCCGGCCTCTTCTTTGAAGCTCCCTTTGATTCCTTCAGGGCGCGAGGACCAACCTCGTGGAGGAGACATTGGACTGGAATACGGTCGCGAGCGAGTGGGAACGGTTTCGCCCGCTGATCCGCGATCAATGGGATCGGCTGACGTTTCAGGACCTGGATGCGATCGGAGGTCGGCACCTGCGGCTTCTGAGAATCCTCGCCTTGCGCTACGGCATTCGGCCCGACTGGGCCGACCGCGAGGTTCGAAAGTGGCTTGCCGATCTCGAACACCCTGACAACACGGTCGAATCCGCACCACCGGATGGTTCCCATCATTGGCCTGTCCACCCAACTGATCTCCCGAAGCAGTCGGCACGGAACAGCCAGCGCGGGCCGGACGTCATCAGACGCTGCAATCATCCGCCCTGCACCTGTGAGTGGATCGAGAAGGACATGATTGCGCGCGGAGACGAGCGGTACTGTTCCCATGTGTGCGCCCGGCAGTCCAGCGCATCCAGCGGCTGTGGCTGCGGACACGCCGATTGCCGCGCCCGCTAACGCTCCGACGTGCCCGGCTGCCGACC
>CAZJXR010000017.1:0-17295 GCA_964550085.1 uncultured Gemmatimonadota bacterium | reverse complement strand
CTCACCGTGACCACGCTGACCATCACCGATAGCTGACCGGCGTCCCCCGGCGTGAGTGCGGGCGCCGGACACGAGTCGATCTCGCAAGGCTTCGTTCGACAATGGATGGTGACGCTGGTCCTCCTGCCGGTGCGGGAAGTAGTATTCAAGCACGGTCTGTGCGGACCCGTCAATGCGAGAAGTTCGCGGAGAGGGTAAGAATGTTCGGCAATCTGATCTCCCTTCTCGTCCTCGTCGGACTGATCGTTCTGTTCGGCTGGCTCGCGCTTCGCGCGTGGAGGGCCAGGCGGTGGTTCGTCAGGTGGCCGGGACTCGCGGTCGGCGGCCTTCTCGCCCTTCTGTTCGCCGCCGCTGCCGTGCTCGCTGCCAAGGGCATGGCCTTCATTTATCTGTCGCCGGTGCCGGCTCCCGACCTCGAGGTGGAAGGCACACCGGAGCAGGTCGCGCGCGGCCAATACCTCGCCAGCGTGGCGTGCGTGGGCTGTCACGGCGCCGACGGCGGCGGACAGTTCCCGCTCAGCGGCGGGATGGACATGTCCGCCGACATCCCGCTCCCGATCGGCCAGATCATCGCGTCCAACATCACTCCAGGAGGCGTGCTGACCGACCGCACCGACGGGGAGCTGTTTCGCGCTATTCGGCACGGCTACGGCAAAGGCGCGCGCGCCGGCTTCATGACTTTCATGCCGTATCGCCAACTGAGCGATGAGGACACGGAGGCGATCATCGCTTTTCTGCGCGCCCAGGAACCCGCGATGACGCCAACCAACGGTGGAGACGACATCAACATCCTGGGCGCCATCCTGCTGTTCGGTGCCGGACTGCAACCACTCCCGGAGACGGTCGACGGTCCCATCAACGCGCCGCCAAGGGGCACCAGCGCCGAATACGGAGAATACGTCGCCACCTTCGGCGAATGTCGCGGCTGTCACGGGTCGGACATGACGGGCACCGAAGCCACGCCGTTTGCGCCGGCGTTTCCCAACGCGCGCCCGTTGGTCAGCGCGCTGACGGTTGATGAGTTCACCGAGATGCTGCGCACCGGGATGCGACCCGGTGGCGCGGAGCTGCAGATGCCATGGAAAAACGCCGCCGCGATGAGTGACGACGATCTGGCAGCCCTGTACGCGTACCTGACCACGCCGCCCGAGTAGGGCAGCGAAAGCGCTACATGGGAGTGGGGTTTTGATTGCACAAGGAGGTGAGACATGACCGCGGTACGGCTGTTGGTCGGGACGCGCAAAGGGGCGTTCGTCCTGACGTCGGACGGCAAGCGCGCGCGGTGGAAGGTCAATGGTCCCCACTTCGGGGGCTGGGAGATCTATCATCTCAAGGGGTCTCCGGCCGATCCGGACCGGGTGTACGCGTCACAATCGACGGGTTGGTTCGGACAGCTGATCCAGCGCTCCGACGACGGCGGCAAATCATGGGAACCCGTGGGCAACGAGTTCGTGTACGACGGCGATGCCGGCACCCACCAGTGGTACGACGGCACTCCCCACCCGTGGGAGTTCGCGCGCGTCTGGCACCTCGAGCCGTCGCTGTCCGATCCCGACACGATCTACGCGGGGGTTGAAGACGCAGCGATCTTCCGCTCCACCGACGGTGGCCGGAGCTGGAAGGAGCTGCCCGGACTGCGCGGCCATGGAACCGGTTCGTCGTGGCAGCCGGGAGCCGGTGGGCTGTGCCTGCACACGATCCTTCTCGATCCGACCGATAACGGGAGAATCCTGGTGGCGATATCGGCCGCGGGGGTGTTCCGAAGCGATGACGCCGGCGAGAGCTGGCGGCCCGTGAACCGCGGTCTAAAATCCGAGGGCATCCCCGATCCCGACGCCGAAGTCGGACACTGCGTGCACCGCATCGCCATGCATCCGTCGCGCCCGGAATCGGTCTTCATGCAGAAGCACTGGGACGTGATGCGGAGCGACGACGGTGGCGAGTCGTGGCGCGAGGTGAGTGGCAACCTTCCGACCGACTTCGGGTTTCCGATCGAGGTGCACGCCCACGAGCCGGAGACGATCTATGTCGTCCCGATCAAGAGCGACTCGGAGCACTATCCTCCCGACGGAAAGCTGCGGGTATACAGGAGCCGCAGCGGTGGGCACGAGTGGGAAGCGCTCACCAAGGGCCTGCCGCAGAGAAACTGCTATGTCAACGTGCTCCGCGACGCGATGGCCGTCGACGCGCTCGAACCGTGCGGTGTGTACTTCGGTACGACCGGCGGCCAGGTGTACGCTTCGGCAGACGCCGGAGACAGCTGGAAGGCCGTGGTTCGCGATCTCCCGGCGGTCCTCTCGGTCGAGGTACAGACCCTGTCATGATCCGCGTCGTGCTACCGCAGCATCTGCGGACGCTGGCAAGGGTGAGCGGCGAGGTGCGGCTCGAGGTGGAGGATCCGGTCACTCAGGATGCGGTTCTCGACGCGCTCGAGGCACGCTATCCGGCGCTGCGGGGGACGATTCGCGATCAAGTCAGCGGGGAGCGCCGCGCGTTTGTGAGGTTCTTCGCCTGCGAGCAGGACCTCTCGCACGACCCGCCCGACGCTCCGCTCCCGACGGCCGTCGCGACCGGAGCCGAACCGCTGCTGGTCGTCGGCGCCATGGCCGGCGGCTAGAAGAATTCAGGGCGCGTCGTGACCGGCACACAACCAACACGCCCGACCACTGTATACTGTGTAATGTAATGTATGCCGTGTTAATGAATGGCAGTGGCGGAAACTTGTACGGAGTCGCTAGGCACATGAGCAGCACAATCGGACGCGTGGGCGCCGCCGCGGCGCTACTCGTTTCGCTGGCCACGGTCAGCCCGGCCCAGCCCGCGGCCCAGTCCCCGGATATCGAGGACCCGGGGTGGCCCCGGGAACACCTGACCGCGGACGGTGACAAGGTCATATTCTACCAGCCGCAGGTGGAATCATGGGCCGACTACGAAGTGCTCGCCGCGTGGTCGGCGGTGATCGTGATCCGGGACAGCGTGTCGACACCCGGGGCGGTCAAGTTCACGGCTCGCACGGAGACCAACAAGGACACTCGAACCGTCCTCTTCTTCGACTTACAGATTCAGGAAAGCCGCTTTCCTTCGGTGGACTCCACGCAGGCCTCTCGCCTGACCGATCTGGTCGCGAGCGTGATCCCCGAGGAACGCGCGGTGGCGCTCGATCGAGTTCTGGCGTACGTAGAGGAAGAAAGCGCTCTCGACCGTGCGCGGGAGAACCCGGTGTCCGAGGCGCCACCGCTCATATTCTACAGCGACCGGCCGGCGATCCTCGTGTTGCTCGATGGCGAGCCGATCCTGCAGAAGTTCGATGGGACCGAGCTGGCGTACGCCGTCAACACCAACTGGAACTTCTTCTACCATATCAGCGACCAGCGGTACTACCTGCTCAACGACAGCATCTGGCTTACCAGCGTCGATCCCGGGGTCGGGTGGCGCGCGGCATCGAGCCTGCCGGCGGATTTCGAGAAGATCCCGGCAGACTCGAACTGGATCGCCGTGCATCAGAGCCTGCCTCTCAAGGCACCGCAAACGACAGACCTTCCACGGGTCTTCTACACCGAAGAACCGGCCGAGCTGATCGTCACCGAAGGTCCAGCGGAGTTCACCCCGATACCGGAGGCAGACTTGCTGGTCGTCTCGAACACCGACAGCGATCTGTTCCGCAATCTGGTCGACAACCAGTACTACTTCCTGGTCACCGGCCGGTGGTTCAGAGCCTCGTCGCTCGACGGTCCCTGGTCGGCGACGACCGCGGAGCTGCCGGAGTCCTTCCGTGAGATCCCGTCCGATCACGACAAGGCCAGCGTGCGCTCCTCCGTGCCCGGAACGCAGGAGGCGGAAGAGGCGGTGATCCTGGCCCAGATCCCCACCACGGCGACGATCGACAAGAGCAAGGTCACGCCCCCGGAAGTGCCGTACGACGGGGATCCGCAGTTCGAGCAGGTCGAGGGTATCGAGGGCAAGGAGGTCGCGTACGCCGTGAACACCGCGGATGACGTCATCCGGGTCGGCGGCGACCAGTACTACCTGGTGCGGGACGGAATCTGGTTTTCCTCGGGCTCGCCGACCGGGCCGTGGATGGTCGCCGACTCCGTGCCGGACGAGATCTACGACATCCCGCCGGAATCCCCCGCCCACAACGTGACGTACGTGTACGTCTACGATTCCACACCGACCCACACGACCTGCGGCTACACCGCCGGATACATGGGGGTGTTCTTTCTGTGGGGCGTGATGGTGTGGGGGACCGGCTACTGGTACCCGCCCTACTACCGCTACGGAGCCCCGTACTATCCCGTGTATTGGGCGAGGCCGTACACCTACGGAGCAGCGGCCTGGTACAACCCGTGGACCGGTTCCTACGGACGAGGGGGGCGCTACTACGGTCCATACGGGGGCGCTGCGTGGGGAGCGCGCTACAACCCGCGCACGGGCACCTACGCACGCGGTGCCGCGGCCTGGGGTCCGGGTGGGGCCACAGGTTGGGCGAGCGCCTACAACCCGCGCACGGGTACCGGGGCCTTCACCCAGCAGTCCGGCAACAGGTACGCGCAGTGGGGCAGCTCGGCCGTGGTCCGTGGAGACGACTGGGTGCGCGGCGGGCACTACACGACCCGGAGAGGAACCGTGCGCGGCATCGAGACGTCGGGAGGCGGGCAGGCGGTCGGAATCTCCGGGAACGACGGCGGCCGCGTTGTGCGTTCGGGAGAAGGTGACCTGTACGCCGGCAAGGACGGGAACGTCTACAAGCGCGGCAACGACGGAAGTTGGTCCGAGCTCGAGCGCGATGGCAGCTGGGGTCGCGTCGACCAGCGCGACGGGGCGCGAACCCCGTCGGACCGCGCCGCGGCGGATGGCGCGCGTGCCGCATCGAGGGATCAGGGAGCCTGGAACAGCAGCATCGGTCGTGATCTCAATCGCGATTCGATGGCGCGCCAGCAGGGCAACCAGAGGACGAGCAACTATCGCACGAGCCGGAGCTCTGGCTTCAGCCGAGGGGGCGCGCGGGCAGGCGGACGACGCCGGTAGACAAGGCAGCCGCGGGTAAACCGGGGCACGAATCCCGCTTCGCTGCGGTCCCTGCCGCGATCATGAACGAGGGAGCACGGCCCGTTGCTCCCACGCTGTCCTTGGTCATACCTTCGCAATCTTAAAGTCCGTCAAGTCCGTCGCGTCATCCCGTAGCGGATGTCAGTATCCCACCACTTGACGCACAGCCAACCGGTCCTCGGCCGAGCCACAGAAGAAATGTCAGGGCAGGTATCGCAGACGGAGAGCTGGCTCGAGCGGCTGTTGGCCCAGCTCGGTGGCGACAGCATCCTCGTTCGAGTCGCCGCGGTCGGCGTCGTCCTCCTCCTCACCGTAGCCCTGCTCTGGCTGTTGCGACGGATCGGACGCTGGCTGGACCGGGTCGTCCGCTCCTGGCAGGGAACTCGACTTCGTGCGATCCGTCTCGATCAGCAGGAGATCCTGTCGGAGCAAGACACGACCAACATCGTGCGGGGTCTCGTCCGCTGGGTCCGTTACATCGGCTATGTTTTCGTTCTCTACCTGGGACTCCAGTTCATCACGCTGATCTTTCCGGGCACCCGCGGCATGGGCAGCGACGTGCTCGCCTACCTGCTGCGAATCCTGGGCGGCATCGGCAGTGCCATCCTCGCCTACCTGCCGAGTCTCTTTTTCCTGGTCGTCCTTTTCTACGTCACCAGCCGCATCGTAAAGCTGCTGCATCTCGTTTTTCACGGGATCGCGACAGGCCGGGTCCGGATCAGCGGCTTCCACCGCGACTGGGCGGAGCCGACGTTCAAGATCGTGCGGGGGATGGTGTGGGTGCTCTTCATCATCGTGGCGTTCCCGTATTTGCCGGCTGCCGATTCCCCGGCGTTCCGCGGTGTCTCGGTCTTTCTGGGTGTCCTGTTCTCGTTGGGCGGAATGGGCGCGATCGCCAATGTGATTGGCGGGACAGTGATCACATACATGCGCCCGTTTCAGATCGGCGATCGGGTGCGAATCGCCGACGCCGAAGGCGATGTGGTCGAGAGGACCATGTTCGTGACCCGCGTGCGCACTCCGAAAAACGTCGTGGTTACCATTCCCAACTCCATCGTGATGAACAACCCCATCATCAACTACAGCGCGGAGGCTGCGACGCGTGGGGTCACGCTGCACACGACGGTCACGATCGGATACGGCGTCCCCTGGCCCAGGGTGCACAAGCTTCTCGTGGAGGCAGCAAAGGAAACGGAAGGGCTTGAGGCGACCCCCGAACCGTTTGTGCTCCAGCGGAGCCTGGACGATTTCACGGTGGCCTACGAGCTGAACGCCACCACCCGGGACCCGGGCCGCATGGCCGCCATCTACTCCGCCCTCCACGCGCACATCCAGGACCGTTTTCACGCCGCCGGGGTCGAGATCGCCTCTCCACAGATCGTCGCGGTGCGGGATGGGAATCGCGTCAACATCCCCGACGACTATCTGCCGAAGAATTACGAGCCGGGTGGATTCCGGCTGTTGCCCGGACTCCGGGAGATCAGGAGGAAGGAGGTATGAGAACGCGCGTTTGACCCATATTGTGCGCCATGCCCGAATCGTGGAAGACTCGGCTCGCGCGCTGGAAGTTCAACTGGTTTCCCGCCTACCGCGCCACGGGTGCCCGAATCACGTACATCGCTTCCGATTGGTGTGAGGTTCGCATCCGACTTCCCCTGAGTCGCCGGACTCGCAACTACGTCGGCACGATCTTCGGCGGCAGCATGTATGCGGCCCTCGATCCCATCTATATGATCATGCTCATCCATACCCTCGGGCCTGCCTACGAGGTGTGGGACAAGTCGGCGAGCATTCGCTTCATCCGTCCGGGTCGCGAGACTCTCTACGCTACTTTTCGTCTCACGCCTGGCGAGATCGTCGCGTTGCGCGGGGAAGTCGATGAGAAGGGCAGGGCGGAGCCGGAGTTTATGGTGGATCTCTCGAGCGCGACGGGAGAAAAACGTGCGACGTGTCGGAAGGTACTGAGCATCCGTTCTCGATCGACTCGAAGCGCAGTGGCGGAACCCAGCGGATCAGGATGAAGGTGCGCGCATGAGACGATGGCGTCATCGGATCGGAGTCCCGCTCCCGATCGCCGGCTTGGTTATCGGCTCAGGCATCGGTATAGGCCCGATCGGCCCACGACCGCTTGCCGCGCAGGAGGCTCGACCGGAGCACGAGGAGCCTTTCGTCGAGCGGACGGTTCGTTTCGAGCTCCGGAGCGACCCTCGCGTCGCCCTGCACCATTTTCTCCTCGACTGGGCGGCGGCGGATGCGGGTGCTTGGCCCCCCTACGCCCCCGAGCTCGACGAACGGGAGGAGTGGAGATCGGTGGTCGATGTCGAGGAGCAGGCCGTATGGGAGGAGGCTGTCGAAGCGTATGCGGACGCCGTCGGTCGCAGCCTCGTGTTCGACACCGCGCTCGTCGCCGTGCGCGACTGGTCGGCCGGGATCGGCTCTCGCGCGGCGATTCCCGAGGCCGACCGGGACCTCGCGGCGGCAATCGAGGCAGCGCTCCCCCTTTACCTACGTTACTGGTGGAGCGCCCACGACGCGCGGAATCGCGCCTGGATCGCATCCGTCGCTCCGACGCTGCGGCTGATCGAGAACGAGGTCGTTCCGCGCCTCGAAGCTGCATACGGCGGACGCTGGCCGGAGGGAATGGTGACGATCGACGTGGTCGTGTATGCCAATCCGGTCGGTGCCTACTCGACCGGAGGGCGGGTCACGGTCGCCAGCGGTGACGAGGACAACCGGATGCCGCAGGCCCTCGAGATGGTGTTCCACGAGTCGTCGCACACCGATCCGCTGGAGATCCCGCTCCGCAGCGCCGTCGCCGCGGCGTACGAGGCGATCGGGCAAGAAGCCCCCGACCGTCTGTGGCACGACGCGATCTTCTACACCACGGGGGAGATCACCCGCATCGTGCTGGCCGAGCATGGGGAGCCCGGCTACCAGCACTACGGCGAAGGTGGCGTCTACGCGCGCGGCGAGCGCTGGCCGCCCGAGCTGGCCGCGTTCGAACAGCACTGGCGGCCGTTTATCGTGTCCGGATCGGCCGCGACCGCCGACCGCCAGGCGGCGCTCGAGGGAGTCGCCCGCCAGCTCACGACCGACGCCGGAGGGGCGACGAACGTCGAGAGATAGCTACCGGGCAACACGCAATCCTCCAGCGAAGTCCCAGCGATTTCTCCTCCCGCCCCCTTAAACCCTGCGGGCGTGCTGCCTATCTAAGCGGACAGAACAGTCCGGAGTCCATGCTGGCTGCCCGTCAGCGCGGACAATCTCGCACCCCCCTTCAAGGGAGTCAGGGATGAGACGGCAGTGGCCCATCCAGAACGCCATCGAGTGTTGCTTTTGGTCCTCGTCGTGGTCCGACCTTCCGAGCTCGGCGCGCAGCTCACGGACGCCCGCACGCCCGATCCGTGGCGCGCCGCGTTCGTCTACGACGACCTGGATCACTTCATCGCGGCGATGGAGAAGCTGGCCTCGGCGGGCGACACAGTGGCGGTGCTCGAGACCGACTATTTCGGCCGCGCGTCTCCGGGGCTCCGGATGTTTGTGGAGAAGTACGAGCTGACCGCGGAGCGACTCGCGGCGGCGATCGCGGCCCATCCCGAGGCCTACTCTGGAGTGAGGGAGATACGCGACGCGCTGGCCCGGCAGGAGCCGGAGTTCCGACAGGCGTACGCGGAGCTGAAGCGCTTCGCCCCGGTGACGGAGTTTCCTCCCACTTATTTCCTGATCGGAGCGTATCGAGGCATCGGATCGGGATCGATCGAGGGACCGCTGATCACGGTGGAGAAGGAGACGCCGGAGGGCATCCAGCGGGACCTGGCCACGACGCTCGTGCACGAGATGGTGCACCTCCAGCAGCTCATGCTCCAGGGAGAGGAGTACTTCGCCATCTTCGGTCCCAAGAAAACCCTCCTCGCACTGACTATCCGCGAGGGAACCGCCGATTTCTTCGCCGAGCGCGTCACCGGAATCGTGTCCGAGCACAACGAGGGGGCACGCGCGTACGTCAGGGAACACGAGGACGAGTTGTGGATGAGTTCCAGGAGGTCATGCTGGGCGAAAAGACCGGTGACTGGCTGTGGCAAACACCCGCCGATCCCGCTCGACCGCAGGATATCGGATACGCTCTCGGCGCCAGGATCGTGGAGATCTACTACGACAGCGCCGCCGACAAGAGCGCCGCGGTAACAGAGATCCTGGCCATGACCGATTACGAGGACTTCGTCGCGCGGAGTGGCTACGCGGAGCGAATCTCGAGCGACTGACTTGAGGCGCGCGCTCTGGAACGACGACCCCCTCCCACCCTCCCCGGATCGGCGCCGCCTGCTTGATCGTTCTCCCGGGAGAGACAAGAATGTCGTTCCCTGAAGCCGCTGCACCAGCACTCCAGTCGCAGCCGGGCCGCGACCCGAGTCTGGGCACGGTCGTACTTCGATGGCGGACGGCAATCGAGGAGGTGTATGATGCGGATTCCTGGAGTGGCATCGATCCTGTTTGCAGCGACCCTGGCCTCGTCCGGCTGCGCGAGCACGCAGGCTGAGGCGGAGGCGAGACCGTCGATCACCGGCAGCGTGGCCCTCCCCTCGGGCGCGGTGGTCACCAGCGGCGCGGTCGTGCATGTGAAAATCATCGACCAGACCGAGGGCAAGGAGATCGGTAGCCAGTCGATCGATCGACCCAACGCGTTTCCGGTGGACTTCGAAGTCCGTTACAACCCGGCCGACGTCGTTTCGGGTCACACGTATGGGGTCGAGGCATCCATCGTGGTGTGGGGCGACACGAAGTTCAAGTCCGCGACTCCGGTCCCGGTCCTTGCGCAAGGGACTCCCGCCACTGTCCAGGTTCAGACCGAGGCGACCGACTGAATCGGCCCTCCATTCGGCAACAGTGGCCGGCCACCAGCATCGTTAGCCGACACCCCAGTCCTTCCGAGCTGGCGACTGATACGGCTTCGCCGGGGTCGAAGATCCCGCTTCACATCGCGAAAAAGGTGCTCCGATGAGACGAACAGGCGTGGACGATCGGCGTGTCTCGTTAGTGCTCGCAGCGATGTCGCTCATCACCGTAGCAGGTCCGGCGGTTGCCCAGAAAACGGACACCGTCGTGCTGCACAACGGGAATGCCGTGACCGGCGACTTCAAGAGCTTCCAGCGTGGTCAGATCCAATACAGCACGAACGCTATGTCGACCGTGTACATCCGATGGCCGGACGTTTCGACGGTGACTTCCGACAAGACGTTCGAGATCACTCTCGAGGACGCCACGGTTTACTTCGGTTCCATACGAGCGAAAGCTGCAGATACGGTCGAGATCATCGCGGAGAGGGACACCCTCGAGGTGCCGACTCAATCGATCGTCTCCATGCTGCGCATCAAACGGAGCTTCTGGGACCGGCTCGATGGCAACTTCAACCTGGGCGTTGACTTCGCTCAGCAGAACGCAAAGACGGACCTCACGCTGGGCACCGAGGTGCGGTACAAGACGGGCTTCAACAACTTCCGGCTCAACGTGGCAGCCAGCTTCAGTCGACAGGACGAAGCCGACGACATCAGCAGCCTGAGCGTGCCGATCGCCTACAGTCGGGAGTTTGCCAAACGGTGGTTCTACGCCGGTCAGCTGGGGATTGCGGAGAACTCCCAACTGAGCCTCGATTTCCGGGCGTCGGCGGCGGGCGGCGCCGGTCGCTACCTGATTGAGTCGAATCGCGCCATTCTGGCCTTCTGGGCGGGCCTTTCGTACGAGCGCGAATGGTTCACCGGGATCGACGCGATCAATTCAGTACCGGGCATATTAGCGATCGACTTCGAGTTCTTTTCCTGGGCAGGGCTCGACACGAACCTCAGCAGTCGCCTCGGGGTCCTGCCGGTGCTCAATCAGGCGGGCCGATGGCGGATCCAGTTCTACACCAGCCTGAACAAGGAGATCGTAAACAACTTCAACCTGACGCTGGGAATCACCGAGGAGTTCGACAGCAGCCCGCCGGCCCCGGGAGCCAACAGCAACGACTTCAACATCAACACCTCGATCGGCTGGACTTTTTGAGCTGTTCCGCAATCAACGGTGGGAGGCTGATGTGACCGCGTGCCGAGGCGTGAGAGCTGACTAGCGCAGTGCACGTTCTGTTCGGCGCCGGCCAGGTGGGGCGGCAGCTGGCGCGCTGCCTGCTGGAGTCTGGCAAGCGGGTGCGGATCGCGAAGCGGTCGGCGGGTGGCGCACCGCCGGGTGCCGAGGTGATCCAGGGCGATGCGACGGATCTCGCCTTCTGCGTCGAGGCGGCGGGACGCGCGGGCGCCCGACTCGTCGTGCTCGACAACGTGTACATGCTGGGTCGCCCCGGCGGCGGATCGCTCGACGAGGAGACGCCGATGAACCCGTGCAGCCGAAAAGGGGAAGCCCGGGCGCGCGCGGCCGAAGCGCTGTTTGAAGCCCATCGACGCGGCGCCGTCGTGGCTACGAGCGGACGGGCATCGGACTTCTACGGGCCAGGCGGCATACTGACCCACGTGGGGGATCGGTTCTGGCCCGCCGCCCTGGCGCGCAAGACAGTGCGGGTGGTAATCGACCCCGACGTGGTCCACACCTATCACTACATTCCGGATGTAGCTCGCGGCCTTGCCACCCTCGGGTGTGCCGATGCCGACGCCTATGGCCGGCCCTGGATGCTCCCCTGCGCGCCGGCCGAGACGCTGCGCGCGCTCGTCGCCAGGTTGTCGGACAAGGTGGGGCGGGAGATTCGCGTCGCTCGCCTGCCGCGCTGGGTGGTGAAGGGGGTCGGCGTCTTCGTGCCGCTGGTTGGCGAGGTGGACGAAATGCTGTATCAGTGGGAAGAGCCGTTCGTCGTCGACGACCGGCGCTTTCGTGCCCGCTTCGGGACGGAGCCGGCACCGGTGGACGAGGCGGCGGCGGAGACGGTTTCATGGGCCCGGCGCCATTACGCGGGCTCATGAGACCCAACCTCGCGACGAAGCGGCCGTATCGTGCGTTCCTCTCAGAGGCGCGACCGCTTGAACCGCCTCGCCCCCGAGGGTACGGATAGGCCATGTGGATCACCTCACCGGCTCGATCTCGCTCGGCCGCCACGTCTTGGTGAAGAACCCGTCCAGCGGGCTGTAGAGACGGAGAATCACGAACCATCCCTTGTTCGGATCGGTCTGGATCCAGTTGCCTTCCGCGACATTCTGTGGCTTCGTCGGAGCGAAGTAGACGGTCGTCGTGCCGTCGGCGGCCGCGGTCGCCGCCGGGGTCGGAAAACTCTGGCTCCCCGCCCGCGGGTACCGTTGCGGCGTGTCCAGCATGGAGCGGGACTGGTTATCGTATAGGGTGAGCGACCAGAACTTCGCGGCTGGGATGTTCGGCGGCAGGGTCACACGGTAGGTCTTCGCCCCGTCGAAGTGCGCGTCCCTCGAATCCCGGAACGCGACCAGGTACTGCGAGCCGATGTCCCGCAGCCGCATGATCATCGCCGGCGTGATGCCCGTGTAGCCGAAGAACATGGTCGTCCGCGAATTGAGCGTCCGCGCGCCGGTCGGAGGATTGACGGTGATCCTTCCATCCGAGCTCACTTCCGGCGGCGGAGTCTCAAAGTTGTAGCCGCCGACGAACAGCATGTTGGTCCAGGCGGAGTTCGGATAGTAATAGAACCCTTCGGAGGGACGCGGATTCCAGTTGAGGGTCCGGCCTGCCGCCGACCCGATCGCCGCCGCGTCGGTCAGGATGCGTCGCATGCGAGCATCCGGGTTGAACGGCTTCCCCTTCACGATCCCGATCGCGGCCAGCGAGCCCATGACCTCGGGGTTGTCCATGGCCGTCGCGGGCTCGGACTGCACGAGTTCGTTTAGCATCTCGTAGTAGCTGAAATCGCTGGGCGGGACCGTGTTCATCACGCGACCGGTGCCCTCGACAAACTGAGGAGCGGCCACCGGGCGCAGGAATGAGACGTCAAGCTTTCCATCGGGATTGACGGCCAGGGTCGCTCTGCCTTGGAGCGCGGCGCCGATGCTGATCCCGGCCCCACCCGGCAGGTACGGATAGATCCGGAGCGTCCTCTTGATCGTCTCGACGGGGGGCTTCGGGTCGTTGTTCTCGAGGAAGGCGCGGCCCAGCAAGAGGGCCCGGGTAGTGTTCACCCTGCGCACGAAGAAGCCGCCGTCCGGAAGCTCGCCATCGTACCCGGGAGGCACGAGCAGATATTTTCCTCCCGCACCCCGGTCGGGACCGGGAAAGCCAAAATCGACCACCCAGTTGAACCACATGTCGTCGATCGTGCCGAGCGACGCTGGCGGCGTCTCGAGGACCAGCGGTCCTTCGGTGAGGTCCAGGATGCCGACGAAGTATGGCGTGTCCGCGTTGGCGGTCAGGAAGAGCGACTTCGCGTCCATCAATTCCGAGAAGATAAGAACCGAGTTGTTCGGCACGCCCGCCGCTTGGAAGCCCTTCATGATCGCGATCGTCGACGCGCCTTGGTAGGCGTTCAAGAACGCTTCCACTCCGTGCATTAGATCCAGGTAGTCGTAGACCTTCTGTATAGTGGCGTCGCTCGGCGCACCGTACTTGAATTCCAGCCGTCCGAGGCTCGACTCGAGTCGGTCCGGTGTCACCAGCGGCGGTGGGATCGCCGGAGCGTGTTGCGCCGCGGCCGGCGGGATCGACAGCAGGCTCACAGTCAGCGTCGCGATCAACGATTTGGTCATCAGATTCATCGCTCTTCTCCGTAGCAGCCGCTTCTTTGTGGTTGCCGGTCGGCGCGCAAGGTGGTGACGCCCCGGTCAGTCGCAGGTAGCAAGGGTTTGGTCGGCCAAACGGGGAGCCGGCTCTGCGGGCTGGATGGGGAAAGCGTGTCCCACTCGAGCACCGCGGGGGAGGCACCAAGCACCGCCGTTTCGGACACCCCACGGCCCCCTGGAGCGGTTTTGCGGTGCGGCCGCTCACTACCTTCGGAAACCGCCACGGAGACCTCCGGCCCCGTAGCCGCCGCGGTCGAAGCCGCCGAAGCCCGACGAGCGGAAGTTGCCGTTGGCTCGGGCGCCCTGCTCCGCATTCAGCGACTGCCTGCGGGCGGGATCGCTCACGTCATTCCAATCGCCGCCCGACCCGGCCTGCTCCCAGCTGCCGCCGTTGTTGCGGTAGACCTGTCCGTCCTTGCTCGCATAGACGTTGTTGCCCACGCGCACCGCGGAGTTGCCGGTCTGGTTGTTGTGCACTCCGCCGGCCGAGGTGTACTGACCCGTTTTCGGGTTGTAGTACGAGCCGTGGAACTCGCTGGCACTGTTGCCGGTATAGGCGTTCCCGACCGTGGCGTGCTCCCCTGATGCCCGGGCGCCGGTGTACGGGTTGGCCGCCGCGCCGCGCCCACCGTACGCGTAGTTGCCGGTGTAGACGTTCTGGACGGCGCCGCGCTGGCCGGCCGCCCTCGTTCCGGTCATCGAGTTGTACGCCCGCCCCGACTGCGCCGCCCACGCGTTCCCCGTCCACGCGTTGTAGCCCTCCGAGTACCGGCTCACCGCGCTGGTCGAGCCCCAGTGGCTGTACACGTTGCCGGTCGTGGCGGCCCAGCCGCCCGGCCCCCACGCCCCGTAGCCGTGGTATCCGTAGACTGCCCCGTAGGGACCGTAGTGGTAACCCCAGCCAACCGGTCCGTACCATGGGTACGGGGCGTAATGCCAGCAGCACCCCGAAGCCGCTGCCCCGATCATCATCCCGACCCCGAACGCCACCGCCCAGCCGGCGTACGGGGTGTAGGTGACGTTGGCTCCGACCCCGTAGGTGACCGGCTGCGCGTAGTACACAGTGCCGACCCAGGGCGTGTAGGTGTAACCGGTCCCGTACACGACGACGCCGTTATAGGTGTAAACGCTGTAATAGCCTGGCGTGTAGCCGACGTAGACGACGCCGGGCCCCGTGCCGTACACGCGCGCAAAGGTCACGTAGTAGAGCGGCGAGCTCGGAGGGATGGCGTAGATCTCGGTCGGCACGTACTGCGCGACCTTCCACGGTCCGTTCACCCCCTGCGCGAAGAACCACACCCCGTTCTGGAGCATGTAATACGAGCTGGGTCCGGCCTGAATCACGGGGCTCGCGCTGTTTACAACGTAGTAGAGCGACGTGCCCTCGACCGGCTCGAGCTTAGGTCCGCCGTCGTATTTGGGGGACTGGGGCGTGAGCGTATCCTGGACGGTGGCCGTCTGCGGGATGCTGTTGGCGATGACCGCTTCCTGCGCCTGTACGGTCCCGGGAACGGCTGCCTTCGCGTTCTCCTTGGGGCTCGTGTCCGGGATGTTGTGAAAGTCGGCGGGCAGATCCCCCGCCGCGACATAGCTCCACGGCCCGTTCAACGAGGTCGCCGCGAACCAGCGACCCGTGATGAGCACGTATACCTTGCCGTCCTGGGTGTCCTGGAACACGTTGGCGGAGGTATTCTCGGCGTACAGCAGGTTTGTGCCGGCGATCGGCACATAGTCCGGAGGCCCATCGAACACGAGCAGAGCCGTCGGTGCCGTAGCGACGTAGACCTTCGGAGCCTCGGTCCGGAGCGACGGTGGGCTCGTGTCCGCGGCGGTATGGCTCTCTCCGCTGCTGGCGTGCGCAGTGTTCGCGGTCCCGTTCAGCAGGTCCAGGTGGGCTTCGTCGAGCACGGTCTTCTCCGCCGCTTCCAGGTCGCTCGGTGGGCTCGCGGCCACCGCCCACGTGCCCAGCAGGGTGGAGGTCTGCATCCAGCCGTCGAACACGTGCAGGTACAGCGTTCCCGAGGTTGCCTTCAGAATCAGGACGCTCGTGTTGATCAGCCGCTCGTAGTTCGTACCCTGTACGGACCGGAAGGTCGCCTCACCATCAACGAGAACCAGGATGGCGGGTGTCTGCGAGACGATGATCCGCGGCGGCGCGTTCTTCAGAGTGGGCGATGCCACGCCATGCTGCTTCTGCTGGATGGCGAGCTGAGTCTGGAGCCGATCGAGCGACACCACACGGATCGTGTCGACGAGCGCCGACTGCAACAGATTTCGGTAGGTAGTCGCTTTCGCGGGATCGCTCGGGAACTTGACCTCGGTCACCGCCGCGTCTTCGAGCACCACCGCTCGCGTGCCCTTGTCGACCTCCGTCCGCGCGTCCACATACACGACCCCATATTCCGGCGGCTTAGTCGTGTCCTGCTGGATGGAGAAGGCCGCGTACTCGCTCAGCTTGTTGTCCTCCCACGTATCGAGCTGCGGCTGGTACACTATGATCGTGTAGCCACCCGTCTTTATCTGCCGTGGCCAGGCGTGGTAGATCGTGTCGGCCGGACTCGTTTGCGGCTGTGCGTTGGCGATGTCTGGGCCGGCTGCGGCTGCCCACAGGATCGCAATCCCGGCAATCGATACCGTCCGTTTCATGATCAGCTCAGCTTGGATAGGGCATACACTTGCCGAAGACGGCGAATCCGGTCCCATCGTCAGTCACCGTGGCGGTCATGGCGTCGGTCTGCTCCGAGATGACGATACCCCACGTGCGCCCGTTCTCGATCCCGCTCAGGATGAGGCGGCCACTACCCCGTTCGAGTGACCGGATCTTGCTGATGCGCTCGCTGTTGTTCGGTTCCGTCGTCCCGATGGTCCGTGCCCCGAGATCCACCGTGATGAAATGCGGCAGGTCGGCGCTTTCGGCCGATCCGGGGTCGCACAGGCCCTCGGAATCGCACTCGATGACGATCGCCGCGGTACAGAGCAGAGTCGGGTCGTCCAATCCCGTGGTGCCGGTCAGGACGGCGAGAGGGATTGCCAGCGTGAGGGGCCCCGGTTTGAAGCTCCGATGCTTGTTCACGGTTACTCCTCCATGTCTCGCGGATGAAAGCGCTGGGAACGGGCGCGAGCGCCGCTGAACGAAACGGACTCGAGCAGTTTCAATTGACCGTGTAGCCACGGCCGCTGAGACAAGCCTTATACGCATTCCCGTAGCTGTTCGAGGCTGCCTGCACCTGCTGTTGCTGCTCCTGCTGCTGCTTTGCCTCTTGCTCCTTCTTCTCCCGTCGGTGCTTCAGTCCGCCGAACACGGCGCCCGAGACGGCGCCGATCGCGGCTCCCTCACCCGTATCACCGGAGATGGCGCCGATCGCCGTGCCGACGAGTGCTCCGCCCGCGCCTCCCTTCAGCACAGCGCCCGAGGGTTGCGCACCCAGTTGTTGGGTGTTGCTCGGCGGTACCGAAGCGGCCGGATTTGCCGGGTTGACCCCGCTCTGCTGGATGGCCCACTGATTACACTCCGACTCGTCCGTCT
>CAZJXR010000016.1:11093-33614 GCA_964550085.1 uncultured Gemmatimonadota bacterium | reverse complement strand
AGTCGGTGGACGTCGGCCGACATCGAGGAGATCGTCGCGCTCGTCGACAACACCCAGCCCACGCGCGAGACGGCCCGGCGCGCCCAGGTCGTGGTCGACTCCGTGGTTCAGACCTTCCGTGTGCCGCTGAGCGAGGCCGACCGCGCCACGATTCGACGCTTTCACGCCGAGTTCATCCGCTGGGGCCTCGATCTTCAGTTCCGCACGCACGGGCGGGCGCCCCTCTGGTACTACCCGACGCTCCGCCGACTGCTGCTGGAGACGGACCTCGACGACAGACGCTCCGGTTATCTGGCCGATGAGACGAGCTATCTCCTGCTGCGGGAGATGCAGGCGCGAAACCTCATCATCCCGGTGGTCGGCGACTTCGGCGGCGACCACGCCCTGCCGGCGATCGCGCGCTTCATGGAGGGGCAGGGTGAACGGCTGTCCGCGTTCTACACGTCAAACGTCGAGTTCTACCTGTTGCGCGACGGCGGCTTCGAGACGTTCGTCCGGAACCTCACGCTCCTGCCGCGCGACTCGACCGCCGTCATCATCCGGAGCGTCTTTCCTGGACCGCGAAGTCTGAGTCCGCCCTACGCGGAGCCCGGCTATTACAGCGTTCAGCTCCTTCAGCCGCTGGCCGCGTTCCTTCAGGTGGCGACGAGCGGAGACTACGCGGGTTATCGCGACCTGGTCACGTGGGAGGCGATCGATCTGGCACCCCCGAGGGCGGCGGTCGATGCGAGGCCGAGGGAGGCGGCCGCTCCGTCGCCCTGAGGCTGCCAGCGCCGATGGGTGCGGCCAACTGCACTCTGAGCGCTACTCGAACACGTAGGTCATGGAACCGAGAGACACGGGGCACGCCACGCCGTTGCTTTGGCCGTGCTGCTTGGTCATGACCGTCTCGACGTTCGCGGGGATCGTGAACTCGGCCCCGCTCGATCCATCCCCATCCCATTGGACAGGCACGATGTCGACGCGCCCGCTCCAGTACTCGACGCCACCCCCGTCCATGCCGTGAATGATCACGCGGTCGTTCACGCCCTTCCGGGCCTCGACCTCGATCAGACCGATCTCGATCTGCGCTCCATTGGCGAAACAGGCCGGGGTCACGGTTTGGTACTTGGAATCGCACAGTACATCGAAATTCGTCCCCACCCGTTGGCCGGTGCACTCGATCCTGTTGAGCGTAGCTCCAGCCGGCGTGGCCACCGTCACCGTTGCCGGCGGCGGTTCCACACCGTCTCCGCCACCACCACCGGGGTTCCCGTTTCCGCCTTTTGCCAACAGTGGCACGTCGGCGCCATTCGGGCCGAGCACGTCGGCCTGCGTCTCACACCCCAGGCACGCGGCCGCCGCCATGATCAGCGCGCCTGCCAGCATTCGGCTACTCGTCATGTCGCGGAGTGGATTGCGCATGGTGCCTCCTTGTCGTGGTAGCGATTGACCTAACACGTCTAAACGGATCGGCGGCGACGGATTGTGCTGGACGGCGGTTTTCACGCGGAGGTTGGCGAGCTGGGGCAAGAACGCCGGACCGGTTGGAGTCGGAGACCTGCCGGCCACGACCGACAACCGGGCAGCGAACATCCGTTATTATCTGGTATCGAGGTGCGTTAGCGCCGCCTGGAATTCGACTAGAGAGTCGGGCAAGCGCGGCGCGCCGCGACGCACCCCGGCCGACAGTGGCAGGAGCACATGGCCTCGACGCCAGAAGAGACGGCCAACACGGCGCCGCCGGAGGAGCTCGCGGCTCTAGTGGACGCAGAGTCGGAGCGCGAGCGCGACGGTGCGTGGCAGGAGCTGATCGACCGTTACAGCCCGGTGGTGCTTCGCACCGTGCGCCGCAGCTCCAAGAGCTACGACGAGGCCATGAACCGGTACGCGTTTGTGCTGGAGAGCCTGCGCTGCGACGACTACCGCCGGCTCAGGCAGTACGTCGCCGACGGTCGTGGCTCGTTCTCGACCTGGCTCGTCGTCGTCACCCGCCGCCTGTCCGAGGATTATCGGCGGAAGAAGTACGGCCGACCGCAGGCCGCGCATGGTGAGGGACGAGCGGCGGGTCGGACCCGCCAGCTTCGCTTGGTCCGGCGACGGCTGGCCGACTTCATCACCTCGGAGCTCGAGCCCGGGCGCGCGCCCGATCGGAGAGCGTCCGATCCGGAGCGCCGTCTGCGAGAGGCGGAGCTCTATGCGGCACTCGATACCGCGGTGTGGCAGCTGGAAGCCCGCGACCGCCTGCTCTTCAAGCTGCGGTTCGAGCACGACCTGACCGCCAAGCAGATCGCGCGCGTGATGGGGTTTCCGTCCCAGTTTCACGTCTACCGCCGGATCAAGAGCCGGCTGCAGTTCCTGAGGAAGATTCTGGTCGAGATGGGCGTCCTCGACCCGGCACCCTGACGCCCGGCAGAGTGGAAACCGACATGAATCCAGAACGAGTGTTTGGAGAACACCTCACCAGCGAGGATGTCGCGGCCTACGTGGACCAGGCCGTGTCAGCGGGCGAGCGGGAGCGGATCGAGGCGCACCTCGCCGGGTGCGATGGCTGTACTGCCGAGGTAGCGGCCGCCTGCAAAGACGTCGACCCATCCGTCGCGCCGGCGAGGTGGATGCGGAGGCCTGCGCTTCTGGTTGCGGCCGGCATCGCCGCCGTCGCGCTGGTGGGCTCGCTCATCCTCGGCTCCTTCCGGACCGGCGAACGCCTGTTGCGGGACGCGCCGGCCGTGGAGGAGACCGGACAGTCCCTCGTTCAGGTACTGATACCAGCGGAGGGCCGCGCGCTCGAACTCGATCGAGTCGAGTTCGCGTGGCGAGCGGTACACCCCGATGCGGCCTATAATCTGACCGTAACCGACGAAGGCGGTGACGTCGTATGGACCGGATCGAGCCGCGACACGGCGGTCGCGCTCACCTCGAGGATCGCTCTGGCGCCGGGCAATGCGTACTTCTGGTACGTCGATGCCCTGCTTCCCGACGGGCGAACGATGAGCTCGGGGGTCCGCACGTTCACCGTCGCGGCGCCGGAGTGACCCTCCGCACTCCGGCGGCGCTCGCACTCCTCACCTGCCTGTTCAGTATCGGCTGCGCCGACTCCGCCGCCGAGTCGAGTACCGACCCGGCGGCCCACACCCGCGCCGCGAGAGCCACGATTCCCGGCATCGCGAGCCTTCCCCTCGACTCCCTGCTCGACCTCGGCATCGATCTCTATTACGAGTGGGAGTTCGATAGCGCCCAAATCGTGTTCGAGGCCGTCCTCGACGAAGCCGAGTCACGGGGTGACCGTGCGAACTACGCCCGCACCCTCACCTGGATGGGACTCCGCGCCTGGAGACAGGGCGAGTTCACCGAGGCGAACAGCCTGGGGGAAGCGGCACTCGCCTACAAGCTGGAGCACGGACTGGACGCGCAGCTGTTTCGTTCCTACAACGCGCTCGGCCTCGTCGCCTGGTACGAATCGCGGCTCGCCGCTGCGGCTCACCTGTTCGAGCGGGCGGTGGAGGCGGCACGCGCGGCCGGCGATAAGAGCCAGGAAGCGGCTGGGCTCGGCAACCTCGCGCTGGTGCAGACCGATTTCGGAGAGTTCGGCGCGGCGCGCGATGGCTTCAGCGCCATGCTCGAGGTCGGCAGCGAGCTCGCCGACACCCTCAAGATGGCCAACGCCCTCACCAACCTCGGTATGCTCGACATTCTGCTCGGCAACCCCTCCGCCGCCATCCCGCGACTCCAGGAGGCGCGCGGTCTATATCGGAACGCCGAACTGTTCGGTCACGAGGAGAATCCGGTCGCCCAGCTCGGTACCGCGTACGCGGCGCTCGGCGATCTGGGCACGGCGCACGCCATGTTCGACACCGCCCTCGCCCTTGCCACCGAGAACGAGGATCCACAGGCGTTGGCTGCCAACACGGTCGCCCTCGCCGAGGTGTACCGGGACGCCGGGGAGTACAGTCGGGCCCTCGAGCTGTTCGCCGAGGCCAAGGCGCTCGATCAGGATCTCGGCATGCAGCTGGAGACCGGGGCCGATCTTCGCAGCGAAGCGGAGATCTATGCCGTGCTCGGCGAGCTGGAGATCGCGGCGGAACGAGCCGCCGAGGCGCTGGCGATTCATCGCGCGATCGGAGCGACGTTCGAAGAGCTCCGGGACCTCGTGACGCTGGCCGAGGTGTCCCAGCTTCAGGGCCGGTCCCGGGAAGCGGACCGCCTGCTGGCGGAGGCGAGAAGCAGGAGCGAGGACCTGGGGGCTCGAGCGGCGCGGATCGAGGTTTGGGTCGCCGCCGCGCGGGTCCGGGCGGCGCGCGACGACCACCTTGCCGCACTCGGAGCGCTGGCCGAGCTGGAGACGGATCTGGAGCGGAGTGGATTCGCTACCCGATGGGAGGTCGAAGCCCTGCGAGCCGAGGCCTACCTGGCGGGAGGGGCGCTGGACTCGGCCGTGGCGGCCGCGGGGCGGGCGGTAGCGGCTCTGGACCGTGTGCGACAGACCATGCGCTCGGGCGTGCTTCGTTCGTCATACGCGGCGGCCCGGATGGCCACCTATACGACGGCGGTGGAAGCGCTGCTCCGAAACGGCGACAAGCGAAGGGCGTTCGAGGTCGCCGACGCCGCCCGTGGTCGCACGCTGGCCGAGCGCCTGACACAAGCGGGAGGTGAGCCCTTCGCGAACCCGGAGCTCGTCGGCCTGCTCGAGGGAGAGGAGTTGCTACGCACAATCGATCAGCTGGTGAGCTCTCTCGACAGCCTGGAACTGGCCGGCGGGGACGGGGCCGATGCGCGGATCGCCAGGGAATCGCGGGACCGTCAGCGGAGGATTGCGGACGCCCGTGACCAGTACAACGCGATCGTGCGTCGAGTCCGTCGGGAGCAGTCATCGCGCGGCGGTCTGCTGCACGCGACTACTGATCTGTCGAGCGTCCAAGGCGTTCTTCGACCGGGCGAAACACTGCTGGAGTACCTGGTCACGCCTGATCGATTGCTGATCTTCGCGGTGACGAACGCCGACGTGCAGATCCTGGCGAATGACATTTCGGCCGAGAATCTCACCAGCCGTGTGCGGGTCGCGCGCGAACTGCTTGGAGATCCGACTGCACCGGCGGAACGTAGCACGGCCGTCCTCGAGCGTCTGCACAACGCGGTCGTGGCACCGGCAGCGCGGAGCGGGATCCTGCGGGGCACGACCCGGCTTCTTATCGTGCCGCACGAGGCGCTCACATACCTGCCCTTCGCCGCCCTGGTCGATTCGATCACGGGCCGCCGACTCGTGGAGGGCTATTCCATCCAGCACCTGCCGTCGGCCGTCACCCTGGTGACCCTGCGCGGAGCGGAGCACGACGGGCGATCGGTTCGACCTCCGAGCGCCCCGCCGAGCGCGCTGGCGCCCTTCCCCGGCCGACTTCCGGCGTCCTTGGAAGAAGTCTCGGCCGTCGAACGCTCCCTAGCGGGAACCCGTGTCGATCTTGGACCGATGGCCTCTGAGGCGCGGGTCCGGGACGCCCTCGCGGGCGGCGGCGTTGTGCACATCGCGACGCACGGGGTCATGAATCCTCGCAACCCGATGTCGACTCGGCTGGAGTTTGCGTCCCCGCCGGGGCCCATTCCGGCAGACGACGGCCGCCTCGAAGTTCACGAGCTGCTTTCGATGCACGTGGAGGTCCCTCTCGTCTTTCTGTCCGGGTGCGAAACCGGACTCGGACCCGCGTGGTCAACGCACTACGTCCGGGGCGAGGACTTTGCCACCCTTGCCCAAGCGTTTCTGTACGCCGGCGCGGAGAACGTCGTCGCCTCGCTGTGGCGGATCGAGGACAGCGGGGCCGCGGTGTTCGCCGGCCTTTTCTACGAGGAGCTGCGCGAGGCACCGCCCGCCGAGGCACTCGCGCGAGCGCAGAGGCGCATGATGGAACACCCTCGCTTCCGCAGCCCGTATCACTGGGCCGCGTACCGACTCAGCGGGCGCGGCGCATGATGCGCTGTCCGGCCGAGGATCAATTCCGGAGCGAACATCCGTTCCGGTAAGTAATGTGACGATCTAGGCGGGGGGAGCCGTCGACGCTTTCCGGCCAGTTTCAGTCTGTCGGAGGACATCGTGAGATCCACACGACGAGGCCGCGCAGTAACAACCTATCTCATTTCCGTACTTACGCTTACGGTCTTAGCTTGGGCGTGCGCGGATGCCGGCATCCTGGACGGCGGGGCGGCGGGCCCGGAGCCACCCGCCCAGGCAGCGGCCGGGGGCAACGGCAACGGGGGTGGTGGCGCTCCGGAAAAGGACCCGACCGTGACCGAGGTCGAGCCCGACACGGTGCCGCAGGATACGACCGTCGATCTGACGGTCAAGGGCCGAGACTTCGACGACGGTTCGGTGGCCGAGTTCGGGATCGACGGGGTCGTGACGGAGAAAGTCAAGACCAACAGCACCACCTTCGTCGATTCGCGCACCCTGGTCGCCAACGTCACCGTGGCGATCGATGCCACGGTGGGCGACTACGACGCGCTCGTGACCACCAAGCGGGGGCGGAAGGGGGTCGGAACGGAGAAACTCCACATCGTGGAGAACAACGGGAACCCCGGTGGTGGTGGCGGAGACGGTGTGGAACCGCCGCCGGCAACGGTGACGGTGGCCACGCCGGCTGGAGCTACGCTCAACAGGATCGAGTGCACCGGCCAACGGGTGGGGACGAATTTCGATGTACTGTGCGATTCCAAGTACCAAACCGTGACCCCGGCCTGTTTCGCCAATGGAGCGCAGATCGAGATCGGTCTGATCGAGGTCGAGGCCCGGAAGGGCGTGAACGACCGCGTGATCATTCACGGCATGGACGGGGGTGGTGTCGAGTACTGGAGCGGGCGCGTCGACATCGTGCCTGTCCGCTGGGATGGGAATGGGTCGAGCGGGGTGTCGTTCACGATCCCCGCGAACGTGGAGGCAGTCATGACCAAGCAGCAAGGTAAAGGCAATGGCGTGGCGTGCCCCGTGTCTCTCGGTTCCATGACCTACGTGTTCGAGTAGCCCCGGGAGTGTTGTACCATCTAGTCCAGACGGCCAAACCCGTCAGCATTCTGGACGACGTGAGCGTCGCCTTCCTGCAGGTGCTCGCCGGCCCCATAGGACGTCTCAGGTAACGGACCGCCCGCCCGCCGCGTTCCAGATGTCGGCGGTCATGAGCCAGCGGCCGTCCGGCTGTTTGCGGTGGAGCTCGATGAACTGGAGGCGCTGCCGTGCCGGCTCGGCACCCTCCTCGGACGCCATCACCACCACGCTCGTCCCCCGGACGAATGCGATATCCCCGTCGCCGTCGATCTCCTCCACCTCCGGGAGCAGGCCGAGCACCGGCGGAAAGGCGCCGAAGAACGCCTCGATTCCCGCTCGCCCTCGAACGGCCTCGCGCCCCGGGGGATAGAGGGTGGCGTCCTCCGCGTAGTGGGCGGCGAGCGCGGGGGCGTCCCCGGCCACGAGGCTGGCGATGAAGGGCGCCGCCTTGGCCCGTATGGCGGCGATATCAGCGGGCGGGAGGGCGATCGGAGTCTCCTCTCGGGGTTGGACCGCTTGGGGGCCTGAGCGCATGGGCTGACCGGCCCCCGCTGGATCGTCCCGCTGACCTGCGGGACGTCTCGATCGTCCCATATATAGAGCCCGGCCGACGGGGCCGCGAGCTCATCAGAGACATGAAGGAGGCCTCGATGGTTCGACGAATCGGTTCAGGCGTGGTCGCGCTCGCCCTGCTGACCGCTTGCTCCAGCAACCCGAAGGTCAATGGTCCGGCCGACGCCAGCGCCACCATCAGCAAGAGCTCGACGAGCTCGAGCGGCCAAGGGACCAAGAGCACCGCAGCCACGCTCGGCATACCGCCCGGACACCTCCCGCCCCCGGGACAGTGCCGAATCTGGGTCCCGGGAGACCCGCCCGGTCATCAGCCGAAGGCCGGGGCGTGCTCTAATCTGGAGCGACAGGTGCCGAGCGGCGCGTGGCTCGTGTACCGGCCGTCGGAGGACAAGAAGCACGTGAAGGTGTGGGTGTACGGGCAGGATCGACCCGATGTGGTCGTGGTCCGGCTCTACGACATCGCGAGCGGCCTGCTGGTGAGCGAGGAGCTTCAGTAGGAATCCCTGGATGCGATTCGGGGCGGCCCCTTGCGAGGCCGCCCCTTTCCCGTCGAGCCGGCTGATGCGTCAGTCGGGCAGCGGCCCGCTCCCGTCCCTCAGCTCGGTCGGATGTTGAACTTCTGCGACACCCAGGTAGCCGACGCGAAGCCGAGGTCGGCGCTCGCGATCAGCCGGTAGGCGCCCGTCTTCGTAAACCGAAGGTTGTCGAGCGTCGCCATCCCGTTCGCGTCCGTGACCACGGTGATCGACTTGCCCCTGCACGGATCCGGCGCCGGGACGTTGCAGATCTCGGCCGGCTGGCCGTTGTTCTTCACCGCGATGATGGTCACCTCCGCGCCCGCGATCGCGACGTTGTCCGCCGTCTTCACGGTCAGCTTGACCGGATTCACCCCATCGGTGCTGAGGACGACCTCGTTCTTGACCCCGTCCCCCGGCTGCCGGTCGAACATCGAGGCGGTGCCGCTGCCGTCTTCCGAGATGCCGGCGTTCACGATCGCGAACTTGCTGAACGAGTTTCCCTTTCCGCCAACGCCTCCCCCGATCACGGCCAGGGCTTGGAGCGGTCGCGGACGGACCAGCCGGGCAGCGAGGCCCAGCGCTCGGTTCAGGAGGCTCGGCGTCGAGCGCACGCCGCGGGCCGCAAGGGATCCCGTGCAGAAGGGCGGGTCGATCCATGGAATGATCGCGGACTCCTGCTGGATCATGTCGGGAGCTTCGCTGAAGCAGGCGCCCACGATCGGGCCGGAGGCGAAGGGAAGCGCCGGCTTCACGAACCACTCGTACGCCGTCACGACCAGCTCCGGCGTCGGAAAGTCGGCGGCCGGCAGCGGGTTGCCGGTGATCAGCATCTGATTCACCCCAGCGGGTGGAACGTCCGTCCAGTCCTCGCCGACCTCGGGACCGGCGCCCCACGGATTGCCGTCGCGTGCCAGACAGGGCGCGTCCGGATCGGCGCCCGGAACGACGCAGTACGCGCCCTCGGGCTGAAAGGCCGCCACATCGACCGACGCGGACACTCCGGCCTTGTCGCACAGGAGATCCGTGAGTTCGGCGCCCGCCTGCGCCGAGTTGGTCGTGCCGGCGTTGAGCGCTGCTTCGATGACTTCGAAAATGTCGAAGGCCAGATCGGTCACTGCATTGGTGTCGCCCGCCAAACAGGCGTTCTTGAGAGTGAAGAGAAGCTGCTGGACCGTTTGCCGATCGTCGGCGGCCTGGAAAAACTGCTGTGCTGCGGTCAGTTCCCCGCGGATATCGCACCGGGAGGTTGAGTCGCCCGTGAACTGGGCTTCCGGCGGAAGCTGCTGAAGCGCATCATCGCACGATACGGCCGCGAGCGCGAGAACGGTCACAAAGAGGGTCGAGAAGTTGCGTTTCACCTGAGTCTCCGTAGGGTAGAGGAAAAGGGTCTGACTACTTCGCCAGTTTCAAGCCACGAATCGGCCCGGAAGCACGATCGGCAAGGGGGTGGAGGTGATGGCGCCTGGTCGCTCGCGGACGCGTGATAGGCGAGCGCGCGAAGTGCTTTGGTCGAAGCGCGGCCGGTATGACGCGTGGCCGGCATGCCGCGGAGCCGCGACGTATGCCAAACTCCCGCCACGGTGTGCACGATACTTCAACCACCACCTCCGATGAGCGCCTGGTAGCGTGGATCAGCCCGCAGGTCCTCAAGCCACCAGGTCTGGTCGTCCGTAGAAATCTGGCCCGGATTGGCGGCCAGGTGGATGCTCAGGAGCCGTAGCGCCTCGTCGTAATCGCCCAACCACGTCTGCACGACCGCCTCGTACCAGGCGAGCCAGCGGGCTGGATCGATCGACGCATCGGCGCGAGCCCGCTGGGCCACTGCTCGGGCGCTGTCTGGAAGATCGGCGCGCACGAGTGCCATGGCGACGAGCATTTCGCCGTGATGTCTGTTGAACTCGCGAGAAGCCGGCGGGCTCAACTTCACGTACTCGTCGACGAGCTTCCACGCCCGGTCCACGTCCGGAGACTGACCCTTCATTGTAAACAGATAGAGTTGGCACTCGACGAACCGCGAGTCGGAGGGAAACCGCCGTCCTCCCTCCCGACACCAGTTGCGGGCCTCGACCGTGTCCTCCAGATCCAGGGAGGCGGTGAATAGTCTCCAGAGCGTGAGGTTTGCGTTGGCCAGATACGGGTCCGCCTCGTAGGAGCGCAAGGCCGCCAGCTTGCCCTCGGCTCCCTCGCCCTTGTTCATGAGGAGGTGGCTCATTGAGCTCCAGGCCGACGCCTGGCGCGGGTTCGAGGCGACCGAGGCACGGAAATCCCGTTCGGCATTCGCAAACAGCTGCTCCGCCTCGTCGGGCCCCGACACCAGGTTCAGCAGATACCGCCAGTACTGGAGCGTGCCGCGAACTTCGAGCGCGTCGGAATCATCCGGATTCAGCTCCAGGGCCCGAGCGGCGTGGCCCATCCCCGCCTCGATCCACCGCTCGGCCTCTTCGGAGCGGTCGAAGGATACGTTCAGGCGCGATTGCCGGTAGGCGAGCCAAGCGCGCTGGGCAATCGGGGCGGCCCAGCTCGCATCGAGGGCTTCGGCCGCCGCGTACAGCGAGTCCGCCCGCAGGAGCTGGCGGGAAGCTGCATCGACATCCTCCGCGTCGATCAGTGCATCAGCGTCCAATGTCGCTTGCTCTGCGCGTTGAAACAGCTCCCACGCCTCGACGCTCGCCGTCGAACTCTTGCGCTCGAGGAGCTCGATCTCCTCCCCCACGCGCTCGCGGAGGAAGAGGGCCACCTCGTTGGCCAGCTCATCCTGGAGCTCGAAGATCTCTGCACGCGGTCGCTCGACCTTCCGGCTGTCGATCTCCTTGCCGGTGGCGCCGTTCACGATCGCCACGCTCACCCGCAGGCGCCCCTCCGACTGGCGCACGGTGCCCTCGACCAGCGTGCCGACCTCGAGCTCGCGGGCGATGCTGTCGGGCGCGAGCGGCGAGTCCCGGTACGGCCTGACGCCATTGCGTGAGATGACGTGGAGCACCGCGACCTGGCCGAGCTCGTGAATCAACGACTCGGTGAGGCCGTCCGCGAGAAACCCCAGGTCGTCGGACTCGCCCCCCGCATCGAAGTACAGCACCGCGATCCGGCGCGGGTCGTCGGTTGGCGAGTCGGGTCTGAACACACCCGGCTGGCTGGCCGTCGCTGCCTGGAGGCTGAGCCGGACGAAGTAGCCGGTGGCGCCGAGCGCGATGACCGCGACCCCGACGAGCAGGAAGATCTCGAGTCGTGTGGCCTCCTGCAGGCCTTTCTTGCCGTGGAACCAGGTGACGATGACGACCCCGGGCAGACAGCAGATCGCGAGCACGAGCGCCACCGTGTACGTGAGCTCCGGCAGCAGGCCGCGCTCGATTCCCTGATCGATGAGCTGGAGGACGACCCAGGCTCCGGCGGCATAGGCGGCCCCGAACTGTGCGAGGCGACGCTCCCGAAGCTCGAGGAACAGCTTCTTCATGCTCTCCGTGGACTTGTGTTCAGGGCCGTGATCGGCCGCGGCCGACGGCTGGCGGGTGCAACGCGCCCGCGCCCGTTGGCAAGTACGCAAAATAGTGGGGGAGCCTGGTATGGCGGGCAAGAATGGAGGGCGAGCGTTTACAATCCGAAGCTTCCGGTGAGGAACTGGGGCGGCAGGAATCGAACCTGCGATCTCCCGGGTAACAGCCGGGCGCGTCTGCCAGCGTCCGCCACGCCCCATCCAGCGATGCCTCTCCGAAGCCCGAGAGGAGGCGTTACAGGGTACCGTCCGAGTTCAGGCGGCGAAACTCCGGAGCCGGACCGGCATGCGCCGTGCACCCCACTCACCGGGGTGCGGCTCGAACACACCGGCGCACCTCACACCGCAGCTCCGGCAGCACCCGTCAGAGGTCAAGGTCCACTCGTGGAGCTCGTACCAGTCACGGCCGATGAGGAGCGCACCGCACGCGTGACAGTAGGTGCTCCCGCCCGTCCGGTCGTGCACGTTTCCGGTATACGCATGGCGAACGCCGTTGGCCCGCGCGATCTCGCGCGCGCGCGTGAGCGTCGCCGGACGAGTGGGCGGCCGGTCCCGCAGCTTCCAGTCCGGGTGAAAGGCGGTGAAGTGCATCGGGACATCGGGGCCGAGCTCCTCGACCACCCACCGGGTCATGGCGTCGATCTCCGTTGCCGAGTCGTTGAGCCCCGGGATGAGGAGGGTGGTGATCTCGAACCACACCTCCGTCTCGTGCCTGAGATACGACAGCGTGTCCAGCACGGGCCGGAGGCTGGAACTCGTGACCCGGCGGTAGAAGTCCTCGCCGAACGCCTTGAGGTCGACGTTGGCCGCATCCATGTGCCGGTAGAACTCGGCCCGGGGAGCCGGGTTCACGTAGCCGGCGGTTACGGCGACGCTCATGATGCCCTGCTCGCGACAGGCCCGGGCGACATCGATCGCATACTCGTGAAAGATCACCGGATCGTTGTAGGTGAACGCCACGCTCCGGCAGCCGAGCGTGCGGGCGGCGCGGGCGATCGCCTCCGGTGACGCCTCATCCTGGAGCGTGTCCCACTCGCGCGATTTGCTGATGTCCCAGTTCTGACAGAACTTGCAGCCCAGATTGCAGCCTGCCGTGCCGAAGGAAAGCACCGGCGTCCCCGGAAGGAAATGGTTCAGCGGTTTCTTCTCGACCGGGTCAATGCAGAAGCCGCTCGATCGACCGTAGGTGGTGAGCACGATCTCGCCGCGCCGGTTGGCGCGCACGAAGCAGAAGCCCCGCTGGCCGGGGCGCAGCTTGCACTCGCGCGGACACACGTCACAACGTACCCGCCCGTCCTCGAGTGCGGTCCAGTGCTTCGTCCGGTGTCCAGCGATCGGGTCCACGTCGAGTCGTACCGTATCCGACCGCGAAGGTGCCGATGGAAACCGTTGGGAACGCACCGGCCGTTCGGGCCGCCCCGGAGAATACCCCGTAGGGGATGGCCGGTGGGGTTTTCCGACCTGCGGCCGTACCTTCTGGAGTCCCCCACGCGGCTCACCTGCACCGGGAGGCTCCGTATGAAGGCGCCGTCGCTGACGCTCGGGATCGAAGAGGAGTACCAGATCATCGACCCGGAGACGCGTGAGCTCAAGTCGTACATCACCGAGATCCTCGAGGACGACCACATCGTCCTGCGCGAGCTCAAGCCGGAACTGCACCAGTCGGTGGTGGAGGTGGGGAGCAGCGTGTGCGACACGCCGGCCGAGGCGCGCGCCGAGATCGTACGGCTCCGAAAGCTGGTGATGGAGAAGGTGGCGGAGAGCGGGCTCACCATCGCCGCTGCCGGCACTCACCCCTTCTCCGCCTGGATGCAGCAGGAGATCACGCCGCTCGAGCGTTACACCGGTATCATCGAGGATCTCCGCGAGGTGGCGCACGCAAACCTCATCTTCGGCCTCCACGTCCACGTGGGAATCGAGGACCGCGACTTTCTGATCGACGCCATGAACGTGGCCCGCTACTTCATGCCGCACGTGCTGGCGCTGTCCACCAGTTCACCGTTCTGGATGGGGCGCGAAACGGGACTCAAGTCATACCGCAGCATCGTGTGGCGGCGTTTTCCGCGCACCGGCATCCCGCAGCGCTTCGAGTCGTGGGACGAGTTTCGCTACATGGTCGAAACGCTGGTCCGATCGAACTCCATTCCTGACGCATCGAAGATCTGGTGGGACGTGCGCCCGAACTGGAACTATCCGACGCTCGAGTTCCGCATCTGCGACATGTGCACCCGGGTCGACGAGGTCGTGTGCGTGGCGGCCATCTTCCAGGCCATCGTGGCCAAGCTGTGGAAGCTGCGGCGCGACAATCTGACCTTCCGCCTCTACCCTTCATCGCTGATCGCCGAGAACAAGTGGCGCGCGGCGCGCTACGGCGTGAGCGGGAAGCTGGTCGATTTCGGGAAGCAGGAGGAGCTGCCGGCGCGCGACCTGATCAAGGAGCTGATCGACTGGTTCATCGGCGACGTAATCGACGAGCTGGGCAGCCGGACCGAGGTGGAGCACGCATACCGGATCCTGGAGGACGGATCGAGCGCCGACCGCCAGCTCGCCGCCTATCGCGACACGGGCGACCTCCGGGCGGTCGTCGATCAGCTGATCGGCGAGACGAGCGAGGGGGTGACGACGGCTGCAACCGCGGCAAAGTAGGTGCGTGCGCCCCGCGGGATTGCCAGGTTGCCGTTCGCGCGCGATATCGCTGTCGTCCGGTAGAGGCGCCGTCGGCCCTAGGGTCGCATGACGTAGAAGTAGTTCATGAAGTCGTGCGGCAGCTCGCGCAGCTCGATATCTCGAAAGCCGGCCTCTTCCAGCATCTCGATCGCCAGTTCCCTCCCCCAGCACGTCCCGAGCCCGGCTCCGCCGCGGGCGAGCGAAACGGTCATGCAATGCATGGTCGATAGCGTGTACAGGAACGGTCCGATCGGGTGGGCGCGATTATCCTCCAGCGAGCTCGCGGTCGCGATGTCCTGCATGAGGAACACCCCATCGGGCCTGAGTGCCCGGTGGATGTTTTGCAGAACACGTGCGGGTTCCGCCTGGTCGTGGACGCTGTCGAAGGCGGTGATGAGATCGTACGCTTCCGGCTCGTCGAACGCCGCGGCATCGACGACATTGAATTGAACATTGTGCAGCCCCAGCTCCCGCACTTTCGCCCGGGCGCCCTCGATCGCCTCGACCGAGATGTCGCAGCCACGGAAGCGGCTGTTCGGATATTCGCTCGCCATGGCGATCAGCGCCCGGCCCTGCCCGCACCCGACGTCGAGCACCTCGATCCCCCTTTGCAACCGCTCCACGAGGCCCGGCGCCATTGGCAGAATGGCGTCGAACAGCGCCGAGATCACCGTCTGCCGACTCTGCTCCGCCATCACCCTCTGAAACCGGTGGAAGTGCGCGTAGTCGACCCCGCCGCCGGTGTGGAAAGCGTCGACGACTCGGTCTTCGACCTGCGCCAGAAGGGGGACGAACTGGGTCGTCACCGCAAAGTTGTTGGGACAGGCGCGCCGGGTCAGCAGCGCCGCGTGTTCGACGGGCAGCCGATACGTGTCTTCGATCGGGAAGTAATCGATGATTCCGCCGGTCACCATCGCTCCCAGCCACTCGCGCACGTAGCGCTCGTCCAGCTCGGCCGCGTGCGCGATCTCCTGGCTGGTGGAGGGCGGCAGGTCGACCAGGACGTCGAACAGGCGGGTCCGGTGCCCGATTGAAATGGCGAGCGTCAGCGCGCTGTGGTTGATCATGTCGAGCAGCCGGGCGGCGAAGGCATCCACCCTGGTTTGGTCGAGCGCGGTCGCGGTGGCAAATGACATGGCTTTCCTTTCCTCGGTCGATGAGAGTCCTCAACCCGGGATGCGAGAAACGGGCGAAAAGCATGACATGGATCACGCGATCGGTCGCGCGCTTCGTGTCCTGGGATGGTGCGGCGGCCGGTCAGGGCGTTGTTCCGGCGCGCGGGAGGCGCGACGGGCTCAGCTCACGGTGTGGTGGGAGGCACGTCGCCCCGCAGGATCTGCTGGAAGCGCGGATCGGCGGACAGACGCTGGAAGTCGTGCCACGCCGACGCATGCAGCCACGGGAAGCCGTCGACCCCCTCGGTGAGGGCGTCGCGCAGGGAGGATATGGCGAGGTCGGCTTGACCCTCGATGGCGGCGATACGGGCCCGGTAGGCCGCGTGCGTCCCGGCCTTGTAGCGAGGCGGCTCTCCGAGCAGCTCCTTCGCCTGCTCGAGATCGTCGGTCCACGCGATGGAGATGGCTGCGTAATCGCGGTATTCCGGGTGGTCCGGGAAGTCCTCCACCAGCCCGAGAAACGTCCGGGCGGCCTCGTCCCAGCGGCCGAGGTCGTACTGGGCGCTGCCGAGCCAGTAGCGGTGCTCCCGGACGCCCGGCCGGACCGCCAACTCTTCCTGTAACCACTCGATGCCGCGCTCCAGGTAGGCGCGGCCGGCGGCCCGGTCGCCGTGCGCCTGGAGCTCCTCGCCAGCCACCACCAGCGCCGCGCCCTGCGACCAGTAGGTCGTCGGGGGCAGCCCGGCGGCGCTCTCGATGGCGCGATCGACATCGGCTGTCCTCCCGAGCGCGGCGAGAGCGCGCGCCTCGAGCACGAGGCCAATGCGGCGTTCCGGGTGCCGTCGTCGAAGCTCGCGGGCGGCCTCCAGCTCCCGCAGGTGGTCGCCCACCATGTGCAGGGCGTGGGTGAGCTGGGTCCAGTAGGCAGCCCAACCCCGGAGTATGGGCCGGTCGGGATCGAGCGAGTCGAGCACCGCCAGCGCCTCGTAAGGCCGGTTCATGCGCAGCGCCTGGTAAGCGACGTTGTAAGCCGCCCTCGAGTTCGGTGCCAGCTCGGCCGCCCGACGTGCCGTCCGCAGGGCCGCCTCGCCGTCGCCCCGCAGAAGCGCCTGGAGCCATTGGAAGCGCTGGTCATCGTACTCGGTGAGGGAGCCGCGCCGCGCGGCGACTTCGGCCAGGAGCGAGTCGACGCGCTCGTACTCGCCCGTGTTGTAGATCGCACTGGCCGCATACACGAGGGCGGGGGTGAAGGTGGTGTCCAGCGCGTAGGCGTGCAGGAACTCCGGTGCCGCACGCCGATACTCCTGCACCTGGTGGAGTTCTCTGCCGCGATCGAAGGCCCGGTATGCCTCGTATGTCGGCGGATTCCGGACCAGCGCCGGCACGCTCTGGAGCTGCTCGTCCGTCGCGATGGCGAGCGAAGACATCAGCCGGGCGCGGAGGGCGAGGATGGCGCTCTCGACGGAGTCGAGCGGCGCGTTTATGGGCTCCAGTGCGGCGATCACCTCGCCCCGTTCCGCATCGGCGACCTCGGCTCGAAGCTGGACGGCATCGCCGATCCGGTATACGGTGCCGGTGATCACCAGGCCGGCACCCGTCCGGGCATGGAGCGCCGCGACCGGATCGACGCTCCTGCCAGCGGTCCCCTCCGCCGCGGCCGCCTGTGACGCTTCGAGCGCCGTCGGCCACGGAACGACCGTCAAGCGGCCCGTCTGCTGGAGTCCTTGGGTGATCCAATCACCGGCCATTCGTCCTACGACCGCGAGCGTCGAGTCGCCCGTTTCGTTCGCGAAGGCCGCCACCGCGACTGACGGGGCGGAGGCGGAGACGACCGCTCCCGGTCCCGCCGGAGCGCCGTCTCGAATCGAAATCACCAGCTCGACGATGGCGATGGCCAGCAGCACGAGCCCGGCCGCAGTCCACAGGCCGATTCGGCGGGGCCGCGGGCGCACCGGACCGGACATGGCATCGAGTTCCTCGACCAGCTCCTTCGCGTCGCTCAGCCGTTCGCCCGGGTCGACGATCAGGCACCGAGCCACGAGGCGGGAGAGTGCGGCCGGTGCATCCGGCCGCTCGGTCCGAATCGCCGATTCGGCCCTCCGGCCCATCGAATCCGAGGCGTGGGCGCTCGATGGAAGCGGCGGCACGGTGCCGGTCAGGAGCTCGTAGGCGATCAAGCCCCACGCGTACAAGTCCGCTCGGTGGTCGACCTCGGCGGACCCGGTGAGCTGCTCGGGCGCCATGTAGCGCGGGGTGCCGATCGCGTGCCCGGTGCGGGTCAATGTGTCCACTTCCCGGGTCTGGGCGACGCTCTTGGCGATCCCGAAGTCCATCAAGAAGGCGTGGGCGCCCGCGCACAGCACGTTGTCCGGCTTGAGGTCGCGGTGCACGACGCTCTGTCCATGCGCGTAGGCGAGCGCGCTCGCGACGTCCCGCAGCAGGGTGAGGACTTCCGACATCGGCAGCGTACCGCGGTGGCGGAGGCGGTCGCGCAGCGATTCGCCCTCCACATACGGCATCACGTAGTAGAGGAGCCCATCGGCGCTTCCGGAATCGATCAGCCCGAGGATGTGCGGGTGCGACAGCTTGCTGGCGATCCGCACCTCGCGCGCGAAGCGCTCCACACCGTACTCCGCCGCCACGGCCGGTCGTAGTACCTTGAGGACCACGCGCCGGTCGTGCTTGCGTTCCCAGGCGAGGAACACGATCGCCATACCACCCCGACCGAGCTCGCGCACCACCTCGTAGTCGCCCGCCAGCGACACGGCGAGCCGTCGCTTCACCGCCTCCGGATCGACCTCGGGTGAGCGACGGGGTGCGACCACCGGTCGATCGAGCACCCCGCCGTGCCGCTCATGGGCCGCCAGCAGCTTCTGAACCGCACGGCGTAGCCCCGGGTCATCGCGGGTACGTGCTTCGATCCACGCCTCCCGCTCCCGGTCGGGAACCTCCAGCGCCGCGTCGAACAGCTCGCTCGCGCGCTCCCAGCGATCCTCGACCATCAGCCGTCGCCGGCGTCCCCTTCCGCCCGCTCCGGGTAGAGCTCGGCATACAGCCACGCGCGCGCCTTGACCCAGTCCCGATGAACGGTGCGAGGCGTCACTCCCAGCAGCTCGCCGATGTCGGAATCCGTCAGGCCACCGAAGAAGCGGTACTCGACTACTCGACACAGGCGCGCGTCCTGCTGCTCGAGACGTTCGAGCGCAGCATCGAGGGCTATGATCTCCTCGGGCGAGGCTGCCAGGTCGGCGGGCACCCCCGATAGCGTGGTCTGCTCCGCACCGCCTCCGCGCTTCGCCGCACCCCGGCGCCGCGAGTGATCGACCAGCACCTGACGCATGGCACGCGCGGCCACCGCGACGAAGTGAGCCCGGTCACGGACGGTAAGCCCGCCTCCGGCCAGCTTCAGATAGGCTTCGTTCACCAGCGCGGTGGGCTGGAGGGTGTGATCGGGGCGCTCGCCGCGGAGCTGGCGGCGAGCCACCCGCCGCAGCTCTTCGTACACGAGCGGGTAGAGCCGGTCCAGCGCCTCCGGGTCGCCGGCGCCGAGGCGAGATACGAGTGCCGTCACCTCCCCCGCTGTCACCGCCGGCGTTTCTGCCCCGGGCATTTCTGCTCCGGGCGTCTCTGCTCCGGGCGTCGCTCGTCCACTCGTTTCTCTTCGCATCGTCCCCGGTCGATTTCGTTCGTGTTGCCGAACGATAGCCGAACCGGGGGCGCGCGTCACGGCGCGGTCAGTCGATTTGCAGCCGCGCCACCCTGGCCGGCACTCGGGACGGCGCGGCGCCGTACGCCGCCCACACGTCGCCGCTGCGCTCGTCGATGTCGAGATGGCGGACGAGAGCGCCTCGTGTCGGCAGGAGAAAGACGGTGAACCGTTCGCTGGCCGGCTCGAACAGGAGCAGCGCATCGGCGGCCGCGGTTCCGATCCAGACTCGGTTCCGTGCTCTGTCCACCCGGACGACGTAGGGGAGGGCGTCGGGGATGGGAAGCTCGTATTCGGTGAACGCCTCCGTCGCCGGGTCGAAGCGCGCCAGCCGATTGTGGGCGTACTCGGGAATCCACACGCGGCCGGCGGAGTCGACGTCGGGACGCCGGGGGCCGCTGAACGGTGTCGGCAGGTCGTATACACGCCACTCGCCACTGACCGGGTGGTAACGGATGAGGCGTCCACCGGCCAGCTGGGTGGTCCACACGCTCCCGTCCGGCGCCACCCGGAGCCCGTACTGGATCGTGCGGCCGCCGTCGGGCATCGGTCCCACCGGAACCATGTAGGTTTCCACCGCCCCGGTCGTCGGGTCGAGCGAACCGATGAGCTCCGGGTCGCGGCTGAAATGACCGTTGAACCACACGCGCCCGCCCGCGTCCCGCATGATGCTGTGCGGATACATGCCGAGCTCCCACGAGGTCCAGTCTCCGGTGGCAGGATCGTAATGCGCCAGGCGCTGGGGAGCGCCGAGCAGCACGTACCAGTTCCCGCTCTCGTCCACCTCGAGCGCACGCGGGTTGGCCTGCGCGACGGGGATCTCGACCGTCGTCCACTGTCCCGACTCCGGATCGAGCGAGTACATCGCATGGGTGAACATCCCGGTGACGATGACCCGATCACCCGACACGGCGATGTCGTGCGGAAGATCCACGGCGACGGGGAAGTCGTACTCGGTGATCCGGGGACCGCCCTCTCTCGCGCTTCCCGCATGCCCGCCGTCGGCTTGTCCCCCGCCCCCGATATCCCGGTCCGGCGCTGGAGACGCATCGAGCGGCGGCAGGGCGGCCCGAGCCACCAGCCGACTCAGCCGATCGCTCGATCGCACTCCTTCCAGGCCCGCCACCAGCCACTCCGACGTCGGCCCGGCCTCGCGGCTGGCGGACATGATCGGAAACGGAGTCGCATCGCCGGCAAAGGAGAGCATCAGCCCGATGCTCTCGTTCCACGCCTCGCGCGTCTTCGTACCATCACCGGCCGCGATCGTCACCTGGTCGAACTGGTGACAGCCCGTGCAGTCGAGGATGAAGCGACGCTTGGTCTCGCCGTCCGGCAGCAGGGCGAGCAGGAGGTTGCTCGGCGCGTCTGTCCAAGCGTCGGCGCGCGGGGAAAGGCGGACGTCGACCGGCTCCGAAGTGGCGGGGCCGACCGATACCGGGTCGATCGCGGCGGCCTCGAAACCCGGCGCGCCGATGCGCAGGAGGTACTCCCCGGGCTCCAGGGGGATCGTGTACCGGCCCTCGGAGTCGGTGTAGACACTGACCCTGATGCCGCTCGTCGATCGCGTGGCCGTGACCAGGACGCTACGCAGAGGGCGGCCGGCGGGATCGCGGACGACACCCGAGATGTCATCGGTGCCGGAATCGCCGCTCGACACCGCGGAGGCGAGTGAAATCGCGAGAGCGGTGATGAGGACGAGCGTTGCGAGGCTGCGCCCCGATCGAGATCGCGCGTGTGGCATCAATCGGCTGTTTGCCGGCCGAACTCCGGTTCCCAACCCTCTCCGGTCGTCGACGGGAGCCGGCCACCGGTTGCATTGTCGTTGCCTTCCGCTGAACAGCCCGACGGGCGGCGGCGCTTACCCGGTTCCCGCTCCCCGGTTGACGAACCGCACACGGCTGGCCGGCAAGGCCGCCTGCGAGAGTCTGGTGACGTCACCCGCCCTCTACGCCTGCCTTTGGGCGTCTACTCCGGACCGATTTGGCCACATGATTGACAAAATCACCGGATAACGTATACTATTAGCGCCGATTGGTCCCTAGATGGGCCGACCGCCGTCGGGAGGTCCGATTGCCAGCGGGCGGCCCAGGACCGGTCAGAAGGCGTAAGGAGACGACAATGAAGCGGTATGTTCGGTCTTCCGCGTTCACGTTGGCTGTTCTGTTGACGGCCATCGTGACAACGCCGGAGCTCGGGGCTCAGACGATCTGGGCGCCTCCGGCCGAGGACAACCCCTCGATCGCGCTCGAGATCGCGCGACCGGTGTTCAACAACGATCTCGGCAATCTCTCGACCCCCTCGGGCGTGGTGTTCGCCTCGACGCGGTGGCCGGTTTCCAGCTACCTGCGGGTGGTCGGTGAGGTGCCCCTCTCGTACGGGAGGCTCACGACCCCGGACGGAACGCAGCTGAGTGGCGAAACGGCCTTCGGCAACCCGTACGCCGGGATCGAGTACCAGTTCGCCGGCTCGCCACTGTTCATCGAGGCGGGCGCCCGGGCGCCGCTCACCCCGGACGATGAGTTCGTTGCGAGTCTGGTGGGCGTCGCCACGGACCTCGACCGGTGGGAAGCGTTTGCGCCGGACATCGTGCCGGTCACCACGATGTTGAACTACACTCCCCGTCTGTCGGAGGGGTGGGTGGTTCGCTTGCGCGGCGGCGCGTCCAACTGGATCCCGACCAGCGGGGAGTATGAGCTTTTTGCCCTCGCCGACGGCCAGGCCGGTTACGCCGGGCATCGCTTCCTGGTGCTGGCGGGTGGCACCACCCGCGCCCTGCTCACCGAGAGCGGGAGCTTCGGCGAGCGGACCTTCTTCCAGCTCGGCGCCGGCGGCTGGTACCAGTTCGGCCGCGTACAGCCGGGGCTCCAGTTCCGGCTTCCGGTGGATTCCGACCTTACCGACATCTCGGACTTCACCTTCGGCGTGAGCGCGGATGTGCGGCTGAACTAGCAGGGGTTGGGGGCGGAGTGCGGGGAGAAGCTGCGGCGGCGTTCGGCTCCGGTGGAGCCGGCGCCGCCCGGCATTTGCGGCCCCGGTGATCGTATTGATGGTCCAGAAATGAATTCGACCGGGAGGAACGTGTGGCCGGGACCGATCTGACAGACGAACTGCCTCAGCGGCTGCAGGATGTCCGAGGGCATCTGAGCACGCGCGAGTTCGCGCGCCAGATTCACGAGCGAACCGGGCTCACCGTCACCCACTCCATGGTTTCTCGCTACGAACAGGGCACCAGCCCACCCGCCCGCTACGTCGCCGCCGTGTGCAGGGCGTTCGAGGTCAAGCCGGCATGGCTTCTGATCGGCGAGGGTCCGAGGCGCTGGAACCGGAAGGACGAGCGGACGCGCAACATGATCGCCGCCGCGTCGTGGATGCGGGAGTTCAGCCTCGCGCTCGAGCGGGCGGCGATGCACGGGGAGCAGCTGGATCCGCAGGACGCGGCGACGGTG
>CAZJXR010000016.1:0-11083 GCA_964550085.1 uncultured Gemmatimonadota bacterium | reverse complement strand
TGCTCGAATCGAGCCAGGCGGGCTGAGCCGCCTCGCTGGCGACGCGTTTCGGCGAGGCGCTCTGCGAGGTCCTTGCTGGCCGCCGTGCGTTCGAACAGTTTTCGTGTTTCCTGACACGAGTCATCGGAGTGCGCGGCGCCGAATGTCCAGTCTGAAGAAGCTGATTCGCGAGGTCCACCGCCGCTCATTGTGGCAGGTGCTCGGCATCTACATCGTCGGCTCGTGGATCGCCCTTCAGGTGGTCGACGTCCTGGCCAACAACTTCGGCCTGCCTCCCTGGTTTCCGGCCTTCGCCCTCGCTCTCCTGGTCATCGGGCTGCCGATCGTGCTGGCGACCTCTTTCGTGCAGGAGGGCGTGGGTGGAAAGGCGTCAGCGAGCGACCTTGCCGCCGGTGATGTCGGGGGAGGGGAACAGGCCGACGCAGCCGGGACCGCCAGCGTCCCTTCGTGGCTACCCGCCCACCGCCGACTGCTGACGTGGCGGAACGCGATCGTGGGCGGTCTGGCAGCGCTCGCTTTGTGGGGCGTGGTAGCGACCGGCTGGCTCTTCCTCGGACCCAGACCCGGGGCGGAGGTCGTCGAGGCCGCGGTCGGGGTGACGGAGACGCCCGCTGCCGACTTGCGCTCGATCGCCGTGCTTCCCTTCTCCAGCGTCCACACCGACGAGCAGAGCCTGGCGTTCACGGCCGGGGTGCACGACGACCTGCTGACTCAGCTGTCGAAGATCGGGAGCCTGACCGTGATTTCCCGCACCTCCGTGATGAAGTACCGGGACACGGAGCTCGGTATCCCGGAGATCGCCAAGGAGCTCGGCGTGGCCACGGTGCTCGAGGGACGCGTGCAGCGGTCGGGCGATCGGGTGCGCGTGAACGTGCAGCTCATCGAGGCCAAGAACGACCGGCACCTGTGGGCGGAGACGTACGATGCGGAGCTTACGGCAGCCAACATCTTCGCCATCCAGACCGACATGGCGCAGGAGATCGCCGGGGCGCTGCGGGCCACGCTCGCCCCCGACGTGACGGCCCGCATGGAGGCGCGGCCGACGGAGAGCCTCGAGGCGTACGACTTGTACGCTTTGGGTCTGTACACGTTCGAGAACCAGGGTACGACGCGTGAGGGTCTGGAGAAGGCGATCGAGCTGTTCGAGCGAGCGATCGCTGCCGACTCCGGCTACGCCCGGGCGTGGGCGCGGCTGGCCGACATGTATGCCTGGCTGTGGACCGACGGCTACCTGACGCCGGCGGAAGCGGAGCCCCGGATCCGCGCCGCCGCCGAGAGGGCCCTCGCACTCGACCCGAACTTGGCCGAGGGCCACGCCGCCTACGCATACGTTCTGGAGGGCGCGTTGCGCTGGGAAGACGCGGAGCGCGCCCTGGAGCGGGCCATCGAGCTCAACCCCGGGTCCGCCGAGACGCGACGGCGCTACGCGGCCCTGCTCAGCCGCCGTGGCCGGGCTCAGGAGTCGCTGGCCCACTTGCGCCGGGCTGCGGAGCTGGACCCCCTCTCACTTCGGATCCGGCTCAACCTGGCGATCAGCCTATTGCTCGGCCTGCGGGATGAGCAGGGGGCGCTCTCGGAGCTTCAGACCATTCTGGAACTGGAACCGGACAACGAGAACGCCCTGTACTGGGCGGGGATCGCCTATGTCTTGAAGGGAGAGATCGACGAGGGGATCAACTTGCTCCGGACCACGACAGAGCTCGATCCGGCCGACCCGTACAACAAGTCGGCGCTCGCCTGGGCGTACGCGCGCGGCGGGCAGCGCGAGGCGGCGCTCGCGCTGGTCAAGGAGGTGCCGGAACGGGGCGGCGATCTGCTGAAGGAGATCGCGCTCGTGTACGGCGAGCTCGGCGAGCGCGACACGGCGTTCGAGTACCTGGACCGGGCGTTGGCCGCGGACTCGTCGAGCGTGCGGGGGCTGGGGAACGACGCGATGGCTGACTCGCTCCGCGTCGACCCCCGCTTTCAGAAGTACCTCCGGATCGCCGGTCTCGAGTAGGATTCCGCTCCCTTCCGGGCCCCGCGACCTGAACCCGGTTGGAGGCTGTGACCGCTCCCGGCGTCTAGCTCCCGCCCAGCAGCTCGGCCAGGTTCCGCTGCGATGCGGCAAAGCCAGGGTCGATCTCGAGCGCCTTACGGTAGGCCGCGATCGCCCCCTCCCGGTCCCCGGCCGCCCGCAGCCCGTCCCCGTAACTGTCGTACACGTTGGCCGACTCCGGGTAGTCCTGGACGTTCAGCCGGAACACCGCTACGGCCGCGTCGACTTGCGAGTCGCGCAGCAGATCGTAGCCGAACCGGTTGATCTCGGCCTCCGTGTTGGTGAACTCATGGTTCGGCGCGTCCTTGTACGCCCGGTAGGCCGCGAGCATCGCGTCGACACCCACGCTCTCGAGCGCGCTCATCATCTGTTCGACCAGGGGTGGTTCGGGCACATAGGCCAGGATCGCCTCCATGGCCGGGTCGCGACCCGACCTCCAGTCCTCGATCGTCAGCTCGGCGGCGATGTCGGGCGGGGTCCACGGCCGGGTCTCGAACGGATAGGGAAGACTGTTCTGCCAGTAGATGGTGGAGGCAAACGCGCGCAGCCCGCTGTTCGGGAGGATCACGTCGCCGGCGTCCCCGTAGTGGTTCGGGCTGGCGCCGGTCGGCTCGCCGACGAACAGGGCGTCGGTCTGCCGCTCCAGGTAGGTGACCAGGTGCCCGGCCGCCGAGAAGGTGTGCCGGCTGGTGATGACGAAGAACCTGCCGTTCTGGTCGATGGAGTCACGCTTCACTATGGCGCGGAGGAGCGGGTAGTTGTTGAAGTTGTTTCCGCCCCCGTTGAAGCGCAGGTCGAGCACGAAACGGTCGAAGGGAAGCGTATCGGCTGCCGCGAACACGCGCTCGAAGAACCGGTCCATCCGATCATCCGACTTGTGCTGGATGGCGTTCAGCTGCACGTACAGGGTGCGTGAGTCCTCGAGGTACACGTACCAGAACAGATTCGCCGGGTCGCGGAGCCAGAGCGGCAGGTTCTCGGACGGACCGGCAACGGCCATTTCGATCCGGTCCCCTTCGCCCGGTCGTATGACCGGGTGGACGCCGAGGTTGGCGAGCCACGCGTCGGGAATCGCCTCCAGCTCGACCTCGATCGACCCGCCGTCCCGCGTTTCGACGGTATAGGTGGCCCGGTCGATGGAGTCGGTGATCTCGAGCGCCTCCAGCACCTCCGGAATGGCCAGATAGCGCGGCGTGATGGAGAGGACGCCCATCTCGTTGTCGCGCGGCACCAGCGGCCGGACGCGCGCCAACGCTTCGTCCACATCCACCTCGCCGATCCGCACTACGCGGCCGCCGACCGCCGCCGCCTCTTCCTCCGCGATCGCCAGCACGTAGAGGCCATCCTGGAGCCAGTACAGCAGGATCGGCAGCTGGCGGAAACCGTTCGCCGCGTTCGGCGTGAGCCACAGCGTGGTGTGACCGTCTCCGACCATGGCGACGATGCGGGCCAGCTCCACGATGATCTCGTGTCGTTCGAGGTCGGGCAGATGTCGCTGCAGGGTCGCCACCGCGGAGTCGAACTGCGCTTCAGTTATGGTATGGAAGAGGTTCAGGTGTGTCTCCCGCATGCCGAGCGAGAACGCAGCCAGGTCCTCCTCCCACTGGGCGACGCTGAGCGTCGGTGGCTCTCCACCGCCCTGCGCCTGCGCGTGCGCGGTGCCAGCGATCGTGAGCGTGAGCCCGGCCGTTGCGAGGAGCAGGGCAACGGATGCGAGTGGCCCGGAGCGAATCGTGCTGGTCATCCTACCGCCTGCCTGATGTGGGAGCGGAGTGGGCGGGTCGTCCCTGACGCGAATTCGGGGACAACCCGTTGATCAACAGTTGGATAGTCGAAGGGTTGGATCGGTTGGAACCCTTTCGCGCGCTCCCACCAGGTGATTCGCGGCGCGAACCCTCTCCCGCTTACGAGCGATGGCGGTACAAATACGAAGCCCCGGTCGGGTGCCGACCGGGGCTCCTCACCCGTTCTCGTCGGGCTCAGCGAGTCGGCGAAAGCCTACTCGGCGAGCGACTCGCCCTCCGGGGGAAGGGGCAGGCTGAGCGACTCGTCGAGCCGGAGGTGCAGCCGCGCCCCGGCCGGCAGGTAGGCCCACCGCGCCTTCGTCGCCATCGCGACGCCCGTACCGGCAGCCGCGCCGGCCGCCGCCCCGATCGCCGCGCCCTTCACGTCACCCCCGATGACGCCGCCCAGCACGGCGCCCGCCGCGGCGCCACCGCCGATCTTCGCACCCTCATCCCTCATCTCGGAATGCTCCACGAGCTGCACGATCGTCGGCCGCGTGGCCAGCGCGTGGGTCGCGCCGGCGATCTCGATCTCGTCGAATTGCACCGTCATCGAGGGCGGCTTCTGCGAGATGGCCATGATGGTACCGCGCGCCACCGCTCCGGCCGGGACGACGACGGCTCCCGCGACGGTGATCGGCTGCTCCACCGAGGCCGCGAGCAGCTGACCCGCGCGACTCGTCCTCGTGTCGACCCCTCCCTCGAGAAGCACGGCAATGCCGGTCCCTGCAGGGATCTCTGCAAACTTTTCCTCGCTGGCGCTCAATCCACCGCACGCGGCGGCGGCGAAAGCGAGCATGCCGGCCGTCCACAACCTTCTGTGAGTCAACATGTTGCACATCTCCTTCTCGGTGCGAGTCCGCACGATCGGCGATTCCGCTCCGATTGGATGTGCAAGTCGCCGGCCGGGGGGCAGCGCTTTTGCGGCGAGGCCGCCGCGACAGCTCGGCCGTCGCTACTGTGAGGCCGCCGCCTCGAGTGCCTGGAGCCTCTTCTCGAGCTCGGTGATCTCGGACTGGAGCTCGTGCACCGCCTGAATCAGAATCGGCGAGAAGCTCCCGTAGTTGACGGCCAGGTAGTCGTTGTCTCCGCCCCACACGGAGATCAGCTCGGGAAACACATCGCGAACGTCTTGGGCGATCACTCCGATCTCGCGGCCTTCGGCGTGGACACCGAGCGCCTCGTAGCGCTCGTTCCAGTCGAAGGAGACGCCGCGGATGGACTCCAGCCGCGGCAGAACGTCGGTGAGAGGCTCCACGTTGGACTTGAGGCGCGCGTCCGAGAGCATGCGGATCTTCTCGTTCGGCGCCGGCTGGTCCGCGAGCCGGACGCCCGCCGCGAACGCGCCGGCGGTGACGAGGGCGAGGGTCAGGACGGATAGGGGCAGCGATTTCTGCATGATTCCCTCCAGGGGGGGTGATGACGTCGGAGGCGGAGAAATCGACAGTCGGGCGGGCGGCGAGGCAAGGGCTCCATAACCGGGCTGCCGCAGGACGGCCGACCATCAGTCCGCTTCGGGCGCGGCCAGCACCACCTTCCCGAGGTTCCGCCGCGCGTGGATATGGCGGTGCGCCTGGACCGCACCGTCGCGGTCGAGCGGAAACACGCGATCGACGATGATCCGGAGCCCTCCCGCGTCGATCCTCCGGTAGATCTCCTCCGCCGCCGGTCGGAGGACGATCGCCTCCTTCTCCTCGAGGTGGAGGAGGTGGACGCCGAGCACGCCCACGTTAGCCCCCACCAGCGAGGCAGGGTGAAAGCGCGGTGTCCGCAGCCAAGCAAGCGTGGCCCGGAGCCGACTCCGTCGGACTCCCGGCAGCGCCTGGCTGAGACCGTAAAAGACGAGACGGCCGAGCGGGGCGAGGAGCCGGCGGCAGGAGGCGGTGGCGCGCCCTCCCACCGGATCGAGGGCCACGTCGACGCCGCGGGGCCCCAGCATGGCGCGCACCTCGGGCTCCCAGTCGCCGCGCGAATCGAAGCACGCCTCGGCTCCGAGCTCTTTGGTCACGAAGTCGCGCTTGTTCTGGCTGCCGGCCGTGCCGATCGCCCGCATCCCCCCTTGCACCGCGAGCTGTACGGCCGCCGTCCCCACTCCGCCCCCGGCCCCGAGAATGAGCGCGCGTTCGCCGGCCCGGGCGCGCGCCGCCTCGAACAGGCACACCCAGGCGGTGAGGAACACGACGGGCACGGCCGCGGCCTCGACCGGGGTGAGCGAGTCCGGATACCGAAAAAGCTGCGCCTCGGGAACGACGACGTCACGCGCGTAGCCGCCGTGGCGGAGGAGGGCGACGGCGCGGTCACCCGGTTTCCAGTCGGTCACGTTGCGACCGACTTCGTGCACTACGCCCGCCACCTCGAACCCGGGGCTGAACGGTCGCGGGGGCACGGTTCCATACAGCCCGGCGCGCATCATCAGATCCGCGAAGTTTACGCCGGCGGCTTCGACCGCCAGCACGACCTCGCCCGGACCGGGCGCGGCCAGCGGCACCTCTCTCTCGACCAAGGCTTGGGGAGGTCCGGGACGCTCGATCATCACGGCGCGGGTCGTTGGGTGCGTCACAGGCGTCTCTCTCGTCAACGCGTTCGAGTCCGGAAGCTGCCTGCCACTCGCCTCGGCGACAACAGCTCGCGTGGACCAGCGATCGCCAGCAGCGGCATGATCGAGTGGTGTTCACACGGTACCGCCGTTATAGTGGCATTCGGAGGTGCATGATGGGATTCGCGGCGGGCGACGTTCGCGTCGCCCCGGATGCACACCCGCACCAGGAGGTTCGTATGCTTCGCCCCGCCCTCGCCACCCTGGCCGCCATCGCCCTGCTCCCCACACCGACCCTCGCACAAACAGACGCCATGAAGAGCGCCATGAGCGCCGCGCCGAGCTCGGTTTCGGCCGACGCGACGATCATGGACTGGAGTGGAAACGTGCTGCGCGAGGGCACGAACGAGTGGACCTGCCTGCCCGATCGACCCGATACTCCAGGGACCGATCCGTGGTGCATCACGGACGCGTGGTTGAACTTCCTGCAGGCGTACGTGCATCAGGAAGAGCCGACCTACGAAGAGATCGGGTTCGCCTACATGCTCGTCGGGGACACGCCGGTGAGCAACAGCGATCCGTACGCCACGGAACCCACAGGCCCCGAAGACTGGGTGACCGACCTCGGACCGCATCTGATGATCATCGTGCCCGATCCGAGCATGCTGGAGGGCATCTCGACCGACCACCTGAACGGGGGTCCGTGGATCATGTGGCCGAACACGGCGTACGCCCACATCATGATCCCGCTCGAGAGTCGCGGCGACTGACGAACCGGCCGCGAAACGACCCGCCCGGCCGCGACGTCGATCACGAGCTCGTCACTTCGTACACCGTCTCGCCGGCCTGGATCACGGCTTCGTACCGGACCCCTCCGTATTCCAGGTACGATTCTCCCTCCTCCGTTGTCCGGGCCGCGGCATCGGGGACGTACGGCACGGTCGCTCCGATCGGCGCCCGCGCGACTCGGTAATCGCCGGGGTGGTCGTAAAAATCTCCCTGATAGTAGAAGTACTGGTCGCTGTCGACGGTCAGCGCCGTGTACCCGAGGGGCAAGAACGGAATCTCGGTCCCCGGCGGCGCCCGCACCACGACCCACCGGGTCGTCACCGGTTTGTAGTACACCCCCTGATTGTAGTAGAGCGAGTCGACGCCGAGCTCGTCCGCCGCGTCGTCGGGGACCCCGACGGCGAGCGGGTCCCCGAACAGGTCGGCCACCGTGTCGCCGACCGGGTACCACGCCCACTTGGTGGGCATCTTCTCCGCCCACGCGCTGGCGGACGCCGATCTCTGCCGGCTCGTGTTGCCTGTCCGGGGCTGACTCTGACCGCGCGAGAGCTGTCCGGTGCTCTTGTTCGGGCGGCCCTGCCGGAGGTTCTTCTTGTTCTGCCTGATGATGAAATCGGCGGTCCAGTAGTCTTGGCCCGGCCCGGCGCCGCTCGCGGGAGCCGGAACCGCCACGACCAGTGCGCCCACGGCAACCCCAACCGCTGTCCGGACGGCGGGAGTAAGGGGAAGCCGGAAACGGCCGTGCCAGGCCTGGTGAGCCCGCGGTCGCTTGCGGAGGTCAGCGGACGGCGCGGTGGCGGTCACGTCCCACACCTCAGTCGGCCGGCGCAGGACGGACATCGACCCGCTCGGCACCCGCGGGAGCGACGAAGCGGAACAGCCCATCGGCCAGGTTGTTCGCCATGTCCCAATCCTCGAACTCGGCCGTCATTCGCGGGCGCAGCGGCTGGTCCGTGTACACAGCGACCATGCGGACGGGAAGCGGCCGCGGCCCGTTCTCGACCCATAGCTGCCAGTCGATCGACCCCTGGGAGAACTCCAGGTGGTGATACTGCTCGCCATCCGCATCGACGAGCCCCACATAGGAGCCGGCCTCCGCGTTCGCGCGCAGCGCCGCGTACGGGTCGTTGAGGGCAAACTGGGTGAGCGGGACCACGACGTCGTACCGGTCGGCCAGCAGCTCGAGCGCCGCGTCGATGTCATCCGGAGCCTCGACCATCCCGTACAGGTTCTGCCGGTAGTCGATGATGGTGATCGTCGTCCCATCGTACCAGAAGCGCTTGTGCGTTCCCGGTCCGCGCACGTCTGCCCACAAGCGGTCCGGGCGATGCACGGCGATCCGTACGATGCGCTCGCCTTCGACCAGTCGGCCCCCAGTGCCTTCTTCGTCGGTGAACACCCGGGCGCGATTCGTGAAGCTCGGAGCCGATGCCAGATAGTCTGCCATGTCGCGAAGCACCCGGTCGGCGCGCGGGTCGATCGGAGCGTCGTCCTGCGCGAGCCCGCTACTCGCGGTGGCTGCCCCGACGCACACCAGCAGAAGTGCCAGCACCGCGATCCTGCATACCGGCCACGCCGGTCCTCGTCTCGCATCCATGGCTGCAAGGTCGCTGCCGGGCGCGCACGCGACAACAGTCCCGACTCCAAGTCCCGACTCTGGAGATGCGGGACGATCGATGTTACGCTGACGGCGCGTTTCGGCCCGCTGCTGGCGTGACAGACCTGGCAGGCGAGGGAATCCAGTGCACAAAACCCGACGCACGGGCGTTGCGAGGCTGAGCCCCCCTGGTCCGAGTCACCTGGTCGTCGGCCTATTCGGACTCCTTGCCGTCGCGGCCTGCCGGCAGCCCACGGAAACGGGCCGCGCTGTCATCACCTTTCCCGGCAGCATGCTCGGCGCAGAGGCGCAGGTGCTCGGCGCCCAGCTCGACCGGTTCATGGCGCTGCACCCCGATATCGAGGTCGTCCAGCAGCCGACTCCCGACGCGGCCGATCAGGTCCACCAGCTGTACGTGCAGTGGCTGAACGCGCGCGCCAGCCAGCCGGACATACTGCAACTCGACGTCGTGTGGACGGCGGAGTTCGCCGCCGCCGGCTGGATCCTCCCGCTCGATCGATTCGGCCCGCCCGTCGAGGCCTTCTTTCCGTCCACCGTCGAGGCGAACCGGTGGGAAGGCGTTCTGTACGCGCTCCCCTGGTTCGTGGACGTCGGCATGCTGTACTGGCGGACGGATCTGATGGAGAACGCTCCCGAAACGCTGGCCGAGCTGACCGCCGCCGCCGAGCAGGCACAGGGCGCCGCGGCGCTCCCTTACGGGCTCGTGTGGCAGGGCGCACGGTACGAGGGCCTGGTGACCGTGTTCGTCGAGTATCTCGGGGCGTTCGGTGGCCGCATCCTCGATGCGGAGGGCAGGGTCGCGGTGGATTCCGAAGCAGCCGTACACGCCCTCACGGCCATGCGGGACGAGATCTACGTGGACGGGATCGTTCCGCGGGCTGCCCTCACCTGGCACGAGGAGGAGACCCGCTTCGCTTTCCAGAACGGGGAGTCAGCCTTCCTGCGCAACTGGCCGTACGCGTTCGCCCTCATGAACGACGCCGCCGACTCGCGCGTCGCCGGGCGCTTCGACGTCGCCCCGATGCCCGCCGCGCCCGGCGGCGCTCCGACCGCTGCGCTCGGGGGCTCGCAGCTCGCCATCAATGCCAATACCGAGTTTCCCGAAGCCGCGTGGGCGGTGATCGACTTCCTCACCCAGCCGGAACAGATGCTGGAGCGAGCGGCCATCGCGGGACAGTTCCCGACCCGGTACGCGCTGTACGATGACCCGGCGCTGGGCGAGGCGCTGCGAATGCCGGTCGACCGCGTGCTGCCCATCATCGAGGCCGCCGAGCCGCGTCCGGTCACGCCGGTCTACACGCAGCTGTCGGAGATCCTCCAGATCCGTCTTCATCAGGCGCTGACCCGGCAGCGCGAACCCGAGGAAGCCCTGACACTTGCGGCGCGCGACATGCGCGAGCTGCTCGAGAAAGTCGGGCTCTCCCCGAGCAGCGGATGAGCCGCCGTCCGCGAACCAGGGGTCTCGAGGCCCAGGAGGCGCGCCTCGCCTGGTGGTTCGTCACCCCGGCGCTGGCCACCGTGCTGCTGGTCGCCCTTTTCCCGCTCGTATGGACGTTCTGGGAGTCGCTCCACGTTCACGACCTCCGCATGCCGTGGCGGGGCCAGCCGTTCGTCGGCCTCGCCAACTACCTGGAGGCGCTGGGCGACGCCCGCTTCTGGGGGTCGATCGCCCACACCGCCTTCTTCACGCTGACGAGCGTGGCGCTCGAGATGGGGCTCGGCCTGGTACTGGCTCTCGCCCTCAACCGCGCCTACCGGGGACGCGGGCTGGTGCGGGCGGCCGTTCTGCTCCCGTGGGCCCTGCCGACGGTGGTGGCAGCCCTGCTGTGGCGGTTCATGTTCGACAGCGAAGCGGGAATCGTGAATGCGGTTCTGATGGACGTCGGGTTGATGGAGCAGCGTCTTGTCTGGTTCATCCACTCGGCAGCCGCCTGGGTGCCGGTGATCCTGGCCGACGTGTGGAAGATGACGCCGTTCGTGGCGCTATTGCTGCTGGCCGGACTCCAGAACATCGACTCCTCGATGTACGAGGCGGCCCGCATCGACGGAGCATCGACGTGGCAGCAGTTCCGGCACGTCACCCTGCCGCTCCTCAAGCCGGCGATCCTGGTGGCGCTCATCTTTCGAACCCTCGACGCGTTCCGCGTCTTCGATCTCATCTACGTGCTCACCGGAGGCGGCCCGGGAACCGCGACCGAACCGATCGCACTCTACACCTTCAACTCGCTGCTTCAGAATCTCCGGTTCGGGTACGGATCGGCGCTCTCGATCGTGGTGTTCGTGGTGACGTTCGGGCTGGCGCTGATCTATATCCGGTT
>CAZJXR010000015.1:22121-35088 GCA_964550085.1 uncultured Gemmatimonadota bacterium | reverse complement strand
GGGGAGGTACCGCTCCCAGAAGGATGGGCTGACGGTCATCGCGCTCGTCTGCGGGGTCTTCTCGTCGTCGCGCGAACGGTTCGTCGAGGAGATCCCGCTCCCAGAAGGGTAGGCTGACCGTCATCGCGCTCAGGTTGTGGGGTTCTCCCTGTCGGCGCGAAGGGCGCTCGGGCGAGTCCCGCTCCCCTGAGTGGCGGGGTCTCCTCCACGTCGCGCGAACGGTTCGTGGAGAAGGTCTGGCACCCTCTCACGTGTCGCGTCCAAGCGACGGCTTCACAAGCCGTCGGCTACAGTGCTCCAATCTCCCACGGACCCCAGACGGCCATCGTGTAACCGCGAACCATGTGAGGCGCTCGCCGCCGGCTTCCCTGAACGTTGACGAACAGGGTGTGGCCATCGGGGCTGAAGCAGGCCCCGGCAAACTCGGACCCGTTCGCGGTGTTCCTGGCGAAATCGAAGATCGTGCCGTCCGGCGTCAGGCCACGCAGGTACGGCTCGCCTCCGCCATCCTCGCATATCACGATCCCGCCGCGGGGGCTGACCGTGATGTTGTCCGGCGAGTCGAGCAGCTCCGTGCCCGGTGACTCGAACAGGAGAGTGAGGTAGCCGTTGTCTGGCTCCGGTCGGTATTGCCACACCTGACCGAGACCTGCGTCGCCCCCCGACGTCGCATGGAAGAAGACGCTCCCTTCGCCGAACCAACAGCCTTCGAGCCTCTGAAACAGCGCGGCTCCGGCGGGAAGACAGCGGCGAAACATGGCGGACGGATCGGTCTCCGCCTCGTCGAGGTCCATCTCGGAGACGTCGATCCACGACACCGGCAACACACTCCCGACCGACTGGCGGTGGAAGGTCTCGAAGTTGCGTTCCCCGGCGATGGCCAACACCTGAAGCTGTCCCCCGGCCCCGAGGTCGCCGGGAACGGTGGGCAGGAAGCGATAGAAGCCCGACCCCGGCTGGTTGGCGGCCGGATTGAAATGCCTGTCCTCCGTCTGGTATACGATCCCGGTCGCCGGGTCGATGGCCACCGCTTCGTGGACGAACCGACCCAGGGAGGTCAGGGGTCGCGGCTCGACGGGGCCTTCGGCCGTGACCGGCACCTCGAATATGTAGCCGTGCGGTTTCTCCCAACCCTGCGACGGCCCGAGGGTCGTCTCCTCGCAGCTCAGCCAGCTCCCCCACGGTGTCGGACCGCCGGCGCAGTTGACGGCCGTGCCGTTGAGGGTCACGAAGTCGCGCTCGAGCCTCCGCGTCTCGGGGTCGACCACCAGCGTTACCACCCCGCCCCCGGCCCCGCTGTCGTACGGGTTCTGTCGGGCGATGTTGCCGGCTCGCGGGCCCTGAGCGTCCTCGTGGTTGCGGAGCAGACGGATCTTTCCGTCGCGGGTGGGGAAGGCCGCCATGCCATCGTGGGCGATCGGCGTCGGGTTGCCGTCGCTCATCGGGTCGTCGACGGTGCCAAAGCGCACGTACTCGAACCCCTTCGGGAGCGCCAGCTCCGGCCCGGCCGGGTACAGCGGGCCGTACCCGCCCTCTCCGAGGTAAGCGCGCAACGTCCCGGCCCCGTGACCGGCAAAGAGGCTGTCGCGCGACGCGGCCGCCAGCCCGCGGACGGAGCGCGGAATGAAGGCGAGGCCGCCGAGAGCGGCAGAGCGGGCAAGGAAGGCTCGTCGGTCGAGCGGGCTCACGGTGCCTCGACGTGGCGACTCAGGCTGACCCCTTCGGGGTGCGACGGAACCGTCGCACGGCGCCGTCAGGTGGCCGGCTTGAAGCCTTCGCGGTCGGCAACGTGCGCCTCCCGATTCTCTCTCCCATACCAACGGAAGAATACGATCGTCATCGCGGTCCACAGTATCAGAGCGCCGCCCACCTTCATCAGGACACCGGCAACCTGCTGGTCGTCACCCGACGATAGCCAGCTAACCGGAGGCGCGAGCTCGAACACTCCGTACACGGGATACTCCGAGAAAACCAGAATCAGAGCGATGAACCCGGCGATGATCGTGTTGCCGAACAGATAAGCCACCCGGACCAGGTCTGGGAAGCGGGGTCGCACCGGGACCGGGCACGTCACCGGCCACCAGAACACCAGTCCGGCGCCGAACCAGAGGGCATCGATCGCGAACGAGCCGAGCTGGGACGGCATCCAGGCATCGACGAGGCGGGGCAGGTGCGTGAAGACCATCACCGCGTTGTACAGCGCCAGGGCGAGCAGCGGAGCGGTGACGAAGCGGATCAGGCTCAGCACTCGCGGTCGCCGCCGCAGGCGGTCGAAGAAGGACGCCGGAAGGCCGAGGAGCATCAGAGCGGGTGCGAGCAGCCCCACCAAAAGGAACTGGAGCATGTGAGCGCTGGCGAGATACCCGCCACCGAGGGCGCCGATCGGCCAGTCGAGCGCGCACCAGAGCAGAAACAGCCCCAACCAGTAAAGACCGCCCCGAACCCTCCCTCGCCGCTCGGTCTGTGCGGAGCCGCGCCGCGACCACAGGTAGATGGCGGCCAGGAGGGCGACCACCAGCCACACGCCGAGGTAGGGGCGCCACGTCCAATCCCACGGCAGGCTCTGAGCCGAGCACCACCAGCGCACGTCAACGGCTCCCACTGGCCGACGTCGCGCCCGGCGGACCCGCCTCGGCCGCAGCCTCTCCCCCACCTCCGCTCGCTTCTGAGCCGGAAGTCGCTTGCGCCGGCACTCGCGCCAGCAACGGCAGGTCGTTGGCCCAATCGCGCTGTCGCGTCCCGAATGGGTAGACGTAGCGGCGGGTGCGGTCGGGCGTGAACACCAGCACCTGAGCGGCGTGACCGACCTCGGGCTCGCCGTAGTGCGCTTGTTGTCGGATCACCGCGGGCGGCAGGCCGAGCGTCCGCTGAATCGCGGCCACCGTCTCGCGGTCGCCGCGAAGCCCTACGAACGAGCCGTCGAAGCCATCCAGCCATTCCCGCAGCTGTCGCGGCGTGTCCCGGTCCGGATCCACCGTCACGAATACGACCTTCACCCGGTTGCTGACCGCGGTCGGCAGGCGCCGCAGTGCCGCCGCCAGGTTGGCCATGTGTACCGGACACACGTCGGGACAGCGGGTGTAGCCGAAGAAGAGGACGGCGATGTGCCCTTCCGTTTCACGACCGAATGCGTAGGGCTCCCCGTTCGTGTCGGTGAGAGTGAAGTCGGCTTCCACGCCTGGCGTCGCGATCTCCGTTCCGGTGAGCGCCGGAGGCGAATCCGTCTCCGACCCGCCGAGGGTATGCGCCGCCGAGGCGCGGTTCGACTCCGGCCCGCAGCCGGCGATCGACAGCCAGCCGACAGCCAGGACGGCGGCGGTTCGCTTCACCCTCAGCCCTCCGGCAGCGGCACGTAGGACAGGTAGCCGGCGAGCAGAATCACGCCGATCATCACCCAGCTCTCCATGCCGACGGACCGTTGGAGCCTCGCCGGCCCTCCCTCCTCGTCGAGCCGAGGGAGGAGTCGGCGGCGGTTGCGGGCGCCGAAGCCGACGAGGACCAGCAGGCCGCCAGCCTTGGCCAGCACGAGCCTTCCATAACTCGAGGTCACGAGCTCCGCCGGGTCGATCAGAATGACCGCCTGCACGATTCCGGTGAACGCGATGGCGATGACGGACGTCAGCGCCACGGCGGACACCCGGCGAGCGGACGCCGCAAACCCGTCCCGGTCGCGACGGTCGGTGGCAAGGATGAGGAGCCCGCCGAACCAGAGGGCGGCCCCCACCAGGTGGGCCGATTTGGCGGGGACCGAGAGCATCGGCTCGATGGCCAGCGCGTGCCCGATGACTCCGCTCACCGCCACGCCGGTGAGGGCGAGGGTAGCTGCCAGCCCGGGGTGGTGGGAGCGTAACGCGAAAATGACAATGACGGCGCAGGCGAGGCGCACGCTCTCGGCCCGTCCCGCACCGGTGCTGCCGATCATCGTACCCACCCATCCGAGGTCCAATCCGCCCGGTGGCGCCGTGGTGCGCAGCCAGGCGAACAGATGAAGGGCCAGTAGCAGCGGTGCGATCACCGCCACGACCTGCGTTAGTCTCCACACCCGGTCGGCGGCGGAGGGAGTGATCCACACCAGGAAGACGAGCAGACCGGCAACCGCCATCAGGCTGCCGATCCCGAGACCGCGGAGGAGCGCGAGGAGGAATGCCGGGCCCTCGCCACCCTCGTCCGGGCTCTGGAGGCGTAGGTTCGCCTCGCTGTCCGCGCCGGCCGGGTCGTCGACGCCCGCGCCCGCCCCGGCTTCGCCGGAGTCCTCCGGGACGGCCGTCCGGCGGCCATTGGCAATGTAAAACGTGAACGTGCCCGTAACCGGATGGCCGTCAGCCGCCATCACCCGCCATCGCACCGTGAAGCGCCCGGCGGCCAACAGGGGCGCCGCAGCGAGCAGTATCTCCGCGGACTCGCCGGTGCTGAGTGCGAGTCCGGTCTCGCCATCGACCCCCAGCAGCGCTACCTGGCTTGTCCTCGGGCTCACGGCCTGGCTGAACTCGAGACGGATCCGCTCGGGCGCCACGGCAAGCGTGTCTCCGTCGGCCGGCTCGGACGACTCGAGACGAAGATGCAGCGCACGATGGCCCGCTTCGCCGCGTGTGCCGGATGTGTGGTTCTCCGCGGTAGCGATGAAGGGCCGTGGGTCGGCGGTAGCGATGACTGGTCGAATGGCGGCGGACGCGGTGACAGACCAGGCCCCGGCGGGCGCGGCGGCCAGAAGTAGACCGGCGTACGCGACCTGGAGCCAAACAGCTGCCTTCGCGGCTCTGGCGGTCGCGCTCCTGCTTCCGATCATATACTCTCCACCGTCGGCAACGGGGCAACCCAGGCGTGCTCGCTCAGCCGGCCCAACGTACCCGGCCCAATGTACTGCCGTGCGGCGGCCGGGGAACCGGGCACGGCGGGCCCGCGTTTCGATAGCGTTCCCGAGCCTCGCTCGGGGCGGGACCGGCCAGCGCACGGAGACGACCATGAAGGAGCCAGATCGGAGCTTCACCCGCACGCTGCCCTGGATCGCCCTCGCCGGCGTCACGGGCGCCCTGGCGTTCGCGCTCGCTCAGAAGCTAGCCGGCTTCCCGCAGACGATCCCCGAGTTCATGGGATCCCAGATCGTGACGCGCGGGGGATACAACCCCTCGTTGACGGGACTCATCGGCTGGGGTGTCCACTTCGGTGTCGCGCTCGCGTACGCGATTCTGTTCACGCTCGTCCGCCGCTTGCCCGGCTTTCCCCGCACTGGCGCGGCGGGCATCATCGGGGGTCTGGCGCTCGTCGCCCTGTTGGGCTGGGTTTCCACCCTGATCACCGCGCCGGCGATCGCGATCACCATCGAGCTGTTGGCCGGCCAGGGTCTGCCCGCCACGATCCCGCCGCTCAACACCGCGCTCGGATTCGTGTTCTGGAACCACGTCGTCTTTTTCGCCATCGTGTGGCTGATCACCGCGGTCGCACCGGCCGCCCTCGACCGACGGCGGGACGAACCGACAGTGGCCGGGGACGCGGTCTGAATTCCAGCCTAGACGGACCGATCAGAAGCTGGCAGGGGCGCCGGGACCGAGCCCGACCGTCACGCCGGCGTAGAGCTGTCGGTCGGGTGCCGGCTCGTAGTAGCGTCCGCCGAACGCGTTTGGGATGACCGAGCCGTTGTAGCGGTCGTTGAACAGGTTGTCGACTCCGACATAGGGCTGGAAGCGCACCGTTCCGATCAAGAGATCGGCCATCGCCCGCAGGTCGATCGTCTCCCACGCCCAGTTCCGATCCGTGTTCCCGTCGTTGACGAAGTACCCATCAACCCAGCGGAAGTCGACCTCGATCCGCAGCCCGACCGGCGCCGTGTAGCCGAGACCGAGAAACGCAAAGCGCTCCGGTACGCCCGGCTCACGATTGCCCGAGAAGTCCTCGCCGTCGACCACGAACTGATCGAAGCGAAAGTCCTGGAGCGTGAAGGCGCCGATGGTCTCGAAGCCGGCGAACGGCAGCCACCGCAGGCGGACCTCGGCACCCTTTCGGGACACCCGGCCGGCGTTCCGGAAGAACACCTCCTCCGTCGGCCCCTGGAACGGGACGAGGGCGTCGTCGACCCGCGCCGTGTACAGGGCCACGTCGTACGCCAGAGTGGCCGCATTGAGCACGCCTTTGACGCCCGCCTCGAAGCTCCGGAGGTCCTCGGGGCCGAGGTCGGGATTCAATCCCCCGCCGCCGTCCGGGAGGTTGGAGAGCTCCGAGGCGGTCGGCGTCTGAAAAGCGGTGGCGAAGCTCGAGTAGAGGTTGATCCACGTCGCGGGAGTGAACTGAACCCCGAGCATGGGGCTGAAGTGGCCGAAGTTCCTTCGACCCGAGTCGTCACCGTCGGCCAGGAAACCGTCGTCGACGTCGAACGAGTACCAGTCGTAGCGCCCGCCGGCCGTCAGCCGCCATCGCCGGCCAAGCTCGACCTCCGCCTCCAGGAACGGCCCCAGGCTACCGACCCGCTCGTCCTGGTCCAGCTCCAGTGTGCCCGCCTGCGCGGACCCTCCCGGCGTGGGCACGCCTTCGTTGACGAATTCCTTCCGATCGTCGTGCTGAAGGTCCGCGTCGAGGCCGAACAGGGCGCGCAGCGGGGCGCCTGCAAGAGTGGAGGTGGCCGCCAGCTGGGCTCGCACCCCGCCCGCGAGCCTGGACAGGTCGACGATGCGGGCCGGGATCGGGTTCCAGACGTCGCGTCCCAGCCCCCACCCCGAGATGTGGAGGCGGCCCGATCCCATGTCGTGGATCCACGCCGCGCCGGCCTGCCCCTGGGTGATCTCCTTGCCTGTTCCCTGCTCGACGTTCAGCGCCCGGGCCCTGCGTGGCGTGTCGCGCGCCGTCGCCGAGTCGAGAGAGCCCGGGTTCTCGGCGAACGGCACGCGGACCAAGCTGCCGACGACGCGCAGCTCCGAGCTCGCACCCGGGTCGAAGCGCGTCACCAGATTGGCCCGGTACAGATCCGCGTGGCTGAAATGACGAAAGCCGTCCGATCGCACCCCGCTGCCGTTGACCAGATAGCCGAACCTTTCCCCGGACCCGGACAGCTTGAGATTCGCCTTGACGTATCCGTAGCTCCCCACCACCAGCTGCGGCGCGGCTCCAATGGAGGTCGACCAGAAGTCTTCGGTGGTGAAGCTGAGCACGCCTCCGGCGGCGTTGCCGAACAGGGAGGACGCCGGCCCTCTCAGCACTTCGAGCCGTCCGAGGGCATCGAGGTCGATCGTCTCCAGGGTCGCCTGGCCGTCCGCCATGGTGAGCGGAATGCCATCGCTGATCACCTCGATGCCGCGGACCCCGAACTGGGCTCGCCCGCCGACGCCCCGGATGGCGAGGCGATCGCCGAGCGCATAGTGCGATCGGTTCTGGGCGATGACTCCCGGCACCGAGCGGAGCGCCTCCTCGACCGACGCACCTCGCTCGCCGAGCTGGAGCTGGTCCTTCTCGAGGACGGTGATTGCGTACGGCAGCCGATCGATTGCCTGCTCCGTCCGGGTCACCCGGACGATGATGGCGGGGAGCTCGGCTGCCGGTTGCTCCTGCGCCGGCAGCTCCGCGCTGTCGGCCCTGGCGCCCGACACCTCCTGAGCGGCGAGCGGAGTGGGGAGGAGCGCGAGCAGGAGAACGGATACGGGGTGCCCGGCCCTCGCCCGCACCGCCCGGCTGCGGCGCCTCGCAGCGTGCGCTCTGGCGCGACACATCCCTACCGCCGCCCGTTTCGCACCTCGACCACCGTGAGGTGCCGTCCGCCTCGCATGTCTGCTTGCAGAACCATCCTGTACCATCCCGGCATTTCGGCGACGAGCCGCTCCGCCTCGGCGTCCTCGACCACCAGCACTCCGGGCGTCGCCTCCTCGGGCGTCGACACCGCGCGGATGGTGCGGTCCACGTAGAACAGCACGTTGTACTCTCCCCGAAGGTGGGCGGCGACCGGGGCGTCTTGCGGAATGACGGCCTCGATGCGTGCCGCATCCGCCCGATGCTCATGTTCGTCGGCGTTCTGCGGGACGATCTCGATCAGCTGGACGAGGCGGGCGATGGCCACCATCGCGAAGGCGAGGAGGAGGCCTGGTCCGGCGGCCGGCCGTCGCCACAGCACCACCAGGGCCAGCGCGAGCAGAAGCGCGACGAGAGCGTAGCCGGGGATGCCGAGTCCCCGCACGCCCTGCGAAGGCCACACGGGAAGGGTGAGCGCCGCGCCGCAGGCGGCGAGGCCGAGAACCGCGATGACGACGACGGCGACCCGCAGGCGTCGGTGCTCGGGGGAGGTCGGGGAACGAGCCAGCGCCGCCGACGCGATGAGGCCGGCCAGCACCGCACTCCACGGGGCGAGCGGGAACACGTAGCGCGCCCGCGTCTCCGGCATGAGGGCGAAGAAGGCGAGGCCGCCAGCGAGGCTGAACACGATGAACCGGACCTCCGGCCGTTCCCACAGGCTGTGCCAGCTTTCGGTTCGCCACGCGACCAACGCCGCCGCCGTAGCCGGCAGAAAGCCGGCCGCCACCGCGACGAGGAAGCGCCCTCGCTCCGCGAGGTACCTCCCGATGCCGCCTTGGCCGCGGGTGACCTCCCGTGCCCAGTGCTCGAGCACGCCGCTCGTTTCGGGGCGTCGGATGAGCAGGAACACCCACACGCCGGCGAGCGCGGTGCCGAGGCCGATCGGCAGCCAGAAGCGCGAGGCGGCCAGGAAGCGCCACTCCCTCCCGGCGAGCGCGATGCCGAGGGCGGCGGCGACGAAGAAGACGTAGGTCGGGGGGCCCTTGGTCAGCAGGGCTGCCGCCAGGGCGAGGCCGGACAGCACGAGGAATGCGATTCGACGAGCCTGTGGGCCGGGGCGTGAACCGATCGGCGGGTGGGGGAGCGAGTGGCGATCCTCGCCGAGGTCGGCTGGCGTTCCGGCCGCGCTCCCCGCGAGTCCACTGCCCATCCACAGGCAGAGAGTAGACAGGAAAAGGGTGAAACAGAGGACCGCCTCCACTTCTCCGAGGGCGCCCTTCTCGAACGTCAGAGGGAAGATCAAGAAAGCGAGCGCCGCGATCATCCCGTCCCGAGCGCTCCCCAGCCGTCGACCGACGCCGAACACGAGCAGAGCGGTGAGGATGGTGGCGATCACGGCCGGCAGCCGCGTGCTGGCCTCGCTCACTCCCCCCGTGAGCGCGGCCGCCGCCGCCACACCCCAGTAGTAGAGCGGCGGCTTGTTCAGATACGGCTCGCCCCACACGGTGGGGAGCACGAAGTCGCCGCTCACCATCATTTCGCGCGCCGGGATTGCCCGACGGCCCTCTTCCTTGCGAAGCTCGCGAGTAGCGAACGACGGCACATAGAGAAGAGTGCCGACCAGCAGCACCGCGATCAGGCTGGGGATGCCACGGCTCTCGGCTGGAATCGGCACGGCCCGGTCTCTAACTTGGCGGCTCGTGGCGCCGCACGTCGGCGCCTTCCGACACCGCGAACCGCCGAAGTGGATTCCGGTTGAGCTCGCCCGACCTCAGCGTCATCGTTCCGGCATACAATGAGGAGGACAACCTCGTGCCGCTCGCGGTCGAGATCGATTCGGCTCTCGAGGGCGCGGGCCTGGGGGCGTACGAGCTTCTGTTCGTGGATGACGGGAGCACCGATGGCACTCCGGATGTGCTGCGCGACCTGATCCGGCGCGAGCCGCGCGTCCGGGTTCTCCGCATCGCCGCCAACTCGGGCCTGTCGGCGGCGTTGGCGGCCGGATTCCGTTACGCGCGGGGTCGCATCGTGGCGACCCTCGACGCGGATCTCCAGAACGATCCGGCCGATATCCCGCGCCTGTTGGCGGCGCTCGAAGGGTACGACGTCGTGTGCGGCGTGCGCCGCGAGCGTCACGACTCATGGTTGCGGCGAATCTCGTCGAGGATCGCCAACTCGATCCGCAACCGGGTCACCCGTGAGAACATCAGCGATGTCGGTTGCACGCTGCGCGTCTACCGGCGGGAGGCGCTCGAGGGCCTTCCGATGTTCTCCGGCATGCATCGTTTTCTGCCCACGCTGCTGAAGTTGAACGGCGCCCGGGTCATCGAATTGCCGGTTCGCCATCGCCCGCGTCTGCATGGCGAGGCCAAGTATAACGTCCGCAACCGGGCATGGCGCGCGCTTGTCGACCTGCTCGCCGTACGCTGGATGCAGCGGCGGTGGATCGATCGGCAGGCGGTCAAAGAGATCGCGGCGAGGAGGTAGCTCTGTGGATCGTGACACGGTTTGGCTCGCGATCGGGTTTGCCGGTCAGGCGCTTTTCTTCATGCGCTTCCTGGTGCAGTGGTTGGTGTCCGAGCGTCGAAAGAAAAGTGTGATTCCTCGCGCTTTCTGGTTTTTCAGCCTCGGTGGCGGCCTCACTCTGCTCTCGTACGCGATCTAGCGGCGGGACCCGGTCTTCATCGCGGGCCAGGCACTCGGCGCCTTCATCTACACCCGGAACCTGTATTTCATCTACCTCGCGCCGGCGGCGAACCGATCGTCGCCACCACCTGGTTGAGAGCAGCGCAGCTCAGCCCCGTCCCCCCGCCAGCTTCCTCGCCTCCGGCAAGCGACGCAGCCGCAGCATGGCCGCGGTGCCGAGCAGCGGACCGAACACCAGGGGTGCCATCGCCCACCGCCAGCCCATCCACGCTTCCCACACCGGCACCAGCTGGATGGTCACCGTGGTGAGGAGAAAGCCGATCGCCGTCTGCAGGGTGAGGGCGGTGCCGACATAGTCTTGCTCTGCCAGCTCGGTGACGCAGGCCGAGAATTGAGCCGAGTCGGCCACGATCGTGAAGCCCCACAGGAGGCAGAAGGGGGTGAGAAGCGTCACCGGGCCGCCGAACAGAAGGCCGGCTGCCAGGCAGCAGGCGCCGCTGACGATCATGCTCAGCGCGGTCACGGTCGTGCGGCCGTGACGGTCCGCCGCCGCTCCGGCCAGCCACGCGCCCGGCCCACCGATGGCGATGGTGGCGAAGGTGAGCAAACCGGCCAGCTCGGGCGTGGTGGCGGCGCTCCCATCGGCGCGGAAGCTGGCGGCCAGAAACGCCGCCATCCACGTCCACACCGCGTACAGCTCCCACATGTGCCCGAAGTACCCGACGTTGGCGAGCAGCACGCCGCGATCGCGCAGGATGCGCCGGATGGCCGCCGGGTCGAACGGCGCCACCGGGGCCTGGAACGGTCCCTCCCGTACGCCGAGCACGAGCAGTCCGCCGAGCAGGGCGAGGATCGCCGCCGCGTACAGAACGGCTCGCCAGTCGCCGATTCCCCCCACCACGCGAATCAGGTGCGGTATGGCGGAGCCGACGGTCAACGCGCCGACCAGGATCCCGATCGCGAGCCCGCGCCGCTCCCGAAACCAGCCGGCCATGATCTTCATGGCCGGCGGATATACGCCAGCCAGCGTCGCACCGGTGAGGAAACGGAGCACAATAGCGGCGGCCGCTCCCTCCACCGCGGCCGCGATCGCGGCGGTGAACGCGGCGCCGAGCAGCGCGCTGCCGGCCACCAGCCACCGTGGACTGATCACGTCGGCGAGTGTCAGAACGGCGGACAGCACCGCGCCGGTCACGAAACCCAGCTGCACCGAGATGGTGAGCCACGCGGTGGCGGCCGGGCTCAACTCCCAGGCGGCGGCCAACTCGGGCGCCACCGCGCTGGCGCTGAACCACAGCGCCATGACGAGGAGCTCTCCGCTCGCCAGCAGCGCCAGAGCCCGACCCTGTCCGGGCAGTGGAGTAGTTCCTGACGCGGCGAAGGCTGTTCGGCGCGGCGTGTCAGGCCTGTTGTGAGAGAGGCACCTTGTGACGGACGGTCATGCCGCGCACCATGTACACCACGTCCTCACCGATGTTGGTCGCGTGATCCGCGATGCGCTCGATGTTGCGGGCCATCAGTATCACCTGAAGGCAGGCGGAGATGTTGTGCTCGGTCATGTGGGTGAGCATGACCCGAAACACCGAGTCTTCCAGGCGGTCGACCCGGTCGTCCTGCGCCTTGACGGACATCGCCTCATCCGCGTTGCCGTGCACGAACGCGTCCAGCGCCTGGCGCAGCATGCGGCGCGCGATGCGGCTCATCTCCTCCAGCTCCTGCGGATACGGCGGGCGGTAGTTCGATTCCCGAAGCCGCCGAACGCTGGATGCGATGTTGGTCGCGTGATCTCCGATCCGCTCGAGGTCGTTGTTGATCTTGAGGATGGTCACCAGCTCGCGGAGGTCGGAGGCCATCGGTTGGTGAAGAGCCAGCAGCTCGATACAGCTTTCTTCGATCGCGACCTCTGCCTCGTCGATCGCCCGGTCGGCCTGCTTGATGCCTTCCGGCGTGTCGTCCGCATCGTCCGAAGCCAGCGCGACGGCCCGATCGACGAGGTTCTCCACCTCGTGCGACATGGCGAGCAGTCGCTGCTTCAGCTCCTCGAGCTGTTCGTGAAAGCTCTCGTGTGGCATTCGCACTCCCTCTCGCTCAACATAACGGTGCCGTCGCCTCGACCGCACCCCGTTGCCGCACAGCCTCCTAGCCGAAGCGGCCGGTGATGTACTGTTCCGTCCGCTCCTTCTTCGGGTTGGTGAAGATCTGCTCGGTCTCGCCGTATTCGATCAGCTCCCCGACGTACAGGAACGCCGTATAGTCACTCACCCGGGCCGCCTGCTGCATGTTGTGGGTGACGATGACGATCGTGTAGTGCTCGCGCAGCTCGCGGATGAGGTCCTCGATCCGCGCGGTGGCGATCGGATCCAGGGCGCTCGCCGGCTCGTCCATCAGCAGGATTTCCGGTTCGACCGCCAGGGCTCGCGCGATGCAAAGCCGCTGCTGCTGGCCGCCCGACAGTCCGAGGGCGCTGTCGTTCAGGCGGTCCTGCACCTCGCGCCACAGAGCGGCCCGGCCCAGCGACTCCTCCACCCGCTTTGCCGTGTCGCCTCGATACCCGTTCACCTTGAGGCCGAAGGCGACGTTGTCGAACACGGACTTCGGAAACGGATTCGGC
>CAZJXR010000015.1:0-22111 GCA_964550085.1 uncultured Gemmatimonadota bacterium | reverse complement strand
GGAACACCATGCCGATCCGCCGGCGCACCTCGACCGGGTCGACGCTCGGGTCGTACAGGTTGAGTCCGTGAAACAGCACCTCGCCCGTCACCCGCGCGCTGGGTATGAGGTCGTTCATGCGGTTGAAGGCGCGCAACAGGGTACTCTTGCCGCAGCCTGACGGGCCGATAAAGGCCACCACCCGGTTCCTCGGTATGGTGAGCGAGATGCCCTGGATGGCCGGCTTGTCGTCGTAGTAGACGCTCAGGTCGCGGGTCTCGAGAGCGTGGTCGGACATTCTCAGTCTACAACTGCTTGCGCAGCCGATTCCTCAACAGGATCGCCGTCGCGTTCATGAGGAGCAGGGCAGCCAGCAGAACGATGATAGCGGCGGCGGCGAGATCGTGGAACTCCGCCCCCGGCTTGGACGCCCAGTTGAAGACTTGGATCGGGAGCACCGTGAACGGCGACATCGGGCTGGTTGGCGGGAAGGCGATGAAGGTGAGGGCGCCGATCATGATCAGCGGCGCCGTCTCGCCGATCGCCCTCGACAGCGACAGGATGGTGCCGGTCAGGATGCCCGGCATCGCGACGGGGAGCACCTGGTGACGGATGGTCTGCCACCGCGTCGCTCCGAGCCCGTAGGCGCCTTCGCGTAGCGAGTTGGGCACGGCCCGAATCGCCTCCTGGGACGCGATGATCACGATCGGGAGGATGAGCAGAGACAGAGTGAGCGCTCCGGCCAGGACGCTGCGCCCGAAGGCGAAAAAGCGCACGAACACGGCCAGCCCCAGGATCCCGTACACGATCGACGGCACGCCGGCCAGGTTGGCGATGTTGGTTTGCAGCAGGCGCGTGAACCAGTTCTGCGGGGCGTACTCTTCCAGGTAGATGGCGGCCCCCACCCCGAGCGGAAACGATAAGGCGGCGGTCAGACCCATCATCCACAGCGTTCCGAGGATCGCCGAACGGATGCCCGCCCGGGCCGGAAGGCGGGAAGGGTAGCGGGTGAGGAAGTCGAGCGACAGCCACGGCAGCCCGTCGGCCGTCACGTCGACCAGCAGCACGGCGAGCATCACGATGCCGAACAGGGTGGCCGCCAGGCACAGCCACCGGAACATCGTGCCCGCCCGTCGCCGGGCGGCGCTGCGGGGCTCGAACAGCGGGGCGCTCACTCGTACTGCTCCCGGAAGCGGCGGGTGATCCGCTGGCTCAACAGGTTCATGGTCAGCGTGATCAGGAACAGCATCAGGGCGACCGCGAAGATCGTCTTGTACTCCAGGGTGCCGTGGGGAGTCTCGCCGAGGCTCACCTGGACGATGTAGGCGGTCATCGTCTGGATGCTCTCGAGAAAGCTCAGCGTCATGCGCGGCGTGGCGCCGGCGGCGAGGGTAACAGCCATCGTCTCGCCGATGGCGCGCGAGATGGCGAGGATGAAGGAGGCCGCGACCCCTGACAGTGCCGCCGGAACGACGACCCGAGTCGTCACCTCGAACTTGGTGGCTCCGAGGCCATACGCCGCCTCGCGCAACGCCCGCGGCACGGCGCTCAGCGCGTCCTCGGAGAGCGACGACACCATCGGAATGATCATGATGCCGACCACGATCGCCGCGCTGGCGGCGTTGTAGATGCTGGTCTCCGGGAAGATGGCGCGAATGATCGGCGTGATGAAGGTGAGCGCGAAGTAGCCGTACACGACGGTCGGGATCCCGGCCAGCACCTCGAGGGCTGGTTTGACGCGCCTGCGCAAGGCCGGGGACGCGTACTCGCTGAGGTAGATCGCGCTCCCCAGGCCGACCGGAAGCGCCACGATGGATGATCCGACCGCGATGAGCAGCGTGCCGTTCAGAAGCGGGAGGATCCCGAAGTTCTGGTCGCTGTACAGCGGAGACCACCTCGTTCCGGTCACGAACTCGACCAGCGGGACTTCCCGGAAGAATCCGGCCGACTCGGTGATCAGGACGACCACGATCCCCACCGTGGTGAGCACCGACACGAGGCCGCACAGGAAGAGGGCTCCGCCGATCGCGCGCTCCGTCCACACGCGACGGCTGCGCGGCGCCAGGTCCGGTTGGGGAGGTGGAAACCCGCCCGGTTGCTGAATGCCGTCGCCCCGCCCGCTACCCTCGGGTACGAGGTCGATGTCGACGGAGCGGCGGGCGCTCGTGTCCGGCTCAGGCATAGCGGGCTTCCGAACACATGCCGCGGCTCAGCCTACGTCCGCGCGCGTACCATCGACAAGGCCTCCTCGTAGTCGGCGGCGTCGAGTGCCACGTACCCGACTTCCGGAACGAGCTCGACTGCGTTCTCCAGGTAGAACTCGACAAAAGCTGTGATTTCCGGCCGACTCAGGGCGTCGGACCGCACGTAAATGAACATCGGACGCGACAGCGGAGCGTAGCTCCCGTTCTGAATGGTGGCGCGGGACGGAAGGACGCAGCCGTCGCCATTGTCGACCGCTACCGCGCGGAGCTGATTGCTGTTCTCTTCGTAGTAGGCGTAGCCGAAGTAGCCGAGCGAGCCTTCATCGCCCCCGACGCCGATCACCAGGACGTTGTCGTCGGCACTCGCGGTGTAGTCGGAGCGACTTGCATCCTCCTCGCCCACCACGGCTTCGGTGAAGTAATCGAAGGTTCCCGAGTCGGTGTCGGGTCCGTACAGCTTGATCTCTCGGTCCGGCCACTCCGGCCGGATCTCGTTCCAGCGGCCGATCGCGCTTCCCGGTTGCCAGAGACGCTTTAGCTCAGCGACCGTCACGCACGAAGCCCACGTGTTGGCCGGGTTGGCCACCACCGTGAGGCCGTCCCAGGCGATCCGCAGCTCGATCGGCTCGATCCCGTTCGCGGCGCACTGCTCGAGTTCCGAGTCCTTGATCGGCCGCGATGCGTCGCTGATGTCGGTCTCGCCGGCGCAGAACTTCTTGAAGCCGCCGCCGGTGCCCGAGATTCCGACCGTCACGCGCACGCCGGGATTGGCGATCTGGAACTCCTCCGCCATCGCTTCCGAGATCGGGAACACGGTGCTCGACCCGTCGATCGACACCAGCCGCGCGCCATCCTGGCCGCCCGCCGACGCATCGCCGCCGCACGCGAAAGCCGCGCACGTCACTGCCATGATGGCGATCGCCGAGTGTATCGTCTTCTTGCTCATCTCATCCTTCCGTGGTTTTTCGATCGTTGGTTCAAAAGTAGAACTGATACTGTGCCTTGAACGAGTTCACCGAGCGCAGGTCGCTCGTGAACAGCGCAAAGTCCCAGTTGACAGCAATCTTCTGTCGCGAGGCGAAGAACAGCTGCACGCCGGGAGTCAGGCCCCACACGGCGCCCCCGAGGTCGGTGTTCGGGTCAGCGTAGGTGGCGCGAAACACCGGCTCGACGCCGTCGAATACACGGCTGCCGCGAATTGGGAACCTCCAGGCGCCGATTACCTGCGTCGCCCACGCGGTGGCGAGTCGGTCGCCGGCAGCCAGATCGGGTGGTCCTCCCGCTTCGGCTTCCAGCGGGTTGCCACCGTAGAAAAGTTCGGCCTGCACGTGCGGTCCGCCCGAATAGTCTCCGAGCTCGGCCCACAGCTCCAGGTTGCCGTACTCTACCCCGGCCAGCTGGCCGCTGGCGCGCGTGAAGGGCAGCTCGGTGACCGCTCCGGCCGCCGCCAGCGCGAGCGGAAGCCCTCCGACCTCCAGCCCGAGCTGGACGCGCCCCATGTACTGCTTTCCGTCGGTCTCACCCTCGTTGTCGGAGGCGCTGTTTCCGTTGAACACGCCCACCCAGTACTCGAACTCGCCACTGGTGATTTCGCCGTTCAGCTGCACCCCGACGTTCCGGTTCGAGAGGTTGAAGGACTCGGTGAACTCGTCGAGCGACAGGGCGACGTCACTCGGAACGCCGGGAATGTCGATATCGCGCTCGATGGTGAGGATTTGGGTCGAGCTGGCAAGCTGGAACCCGTCGAACGGCCGCTTGAAGTGACCCAGTCGCAGGTGCGCGGCGTCGCTGAAGTTGAGCTGTCCATACGCGTCGGTGAGGTTGGTCGCGTCCAGCGCCTCGGCCGCCGGAGCGAACTCGGGCGCGAACTTCCCCTCGATGAAGTCGTTGAAGTTGACCGTAAACTCGATCCTCGCCCGACGGATGAACCAGTTTACCGTGCGCACTTCCTCATCGCATGGCGGCTCGACAGGGAATTCGGAGCAGGTGCTGCGTCGCGCCTGCATCTGGACCCGACCTCCGATCCGGATCTTCATCGCCTCGGAGCTGATCTCGACATCCTGAGCCATGCTCGGGAGAGCGAACAGCGGCACGGCGACCAGCGCCAGGGCGGTACGCAGAACGACCCGTCTTCGCATATGCCGACCTCCTGTTGGCGTTTCAATCCCGGCCCACCGGAAAGTCGGCAGCCGCGAATCTGGCCCGAGAATGCCCTGTTTCCGTCAGGCGAATGTAATCGGGTTGTAACGAGCTTGTAACGGGCGAGGGGGGAGAGAGTGCGGGGTTCTTTCGCTCCGCAACGACTTCGGTGTCGAGCCGCGGGAATCGCCGGGCCGCTTCGAGCCGCTGCCTTTCGTTACGAAACCGGAGAGCGCCGCCCCGGGTCTCCGGCCTCGGACCGAGAGGAAGCGGCGTGGACGTGCGGGAGGGAGAACCAGAAGGTCGCGCCCTCCCCGAGCACGCTGCGCACGCCGACCTCTCCGCCGTGCGCCACGACCAAGTGCTTGACGATCGACAGACCGAGCCCGGTGCCCCCCGATTCGCGGTCGCGGGCGGGGTCCACGCGATAGAAGCGCTCGAAGACGCGCTCCCGGTGCTGGATCCCGAGTCCGGGACCCCGGTCGATGATCTCGATCACCACGTCTCCGTTTCGGTCACGGGCGGCAATCGTCACGGTGGCGTCGGGAGGCGAGTGGCGCACCGCGTTGTCGAACAGGTTATGGAGGATGTGGTTCAGCGCGTCCGCGTCGGCGCTGACGGTCCGCTCCGCGCTCGGATCGGTGTGGAGGCGAACCCGCTTCTTCTGCGGTTCGGGCAGGATCGCGCCCCACGCCGCCTCGGCGACTTCGTCGAGCCGCACGGTCTCCACATCCGGTTCCCACGCCCCTGCCTCGACCCGCGCCAGGTCGAGCAGATCTTCCGTGAGGGCCTGCATGCGCCGCGCGTTGGCCTGGATCCGCTCCGCGAACTGGCGCGCCTGTTCTGGCGTAAGATCCCCGTCGACCAGCGGCTCGGCGAAGCCCAGGATGCCGGTGAGCGGGGTCTTCAGCTCGTGCGAAACGTTGGCCACGAAGTCGCGGCGCACGCCCTCGAGTTGCCGCAGCTCGGTGAGGTCGCGCATGACGACGAGAGCGCCACCGCCGTAGGGCTGAACCGACATCAGCAGCGTGCGATCCCCCAGCTGGCTCTCGTAGCTGGTCACCTTGCCCGCGATCGCCTCTGCGGCCGTGTTGCCGATGCCCGGATCACGAAACAGCGTTGCGAAGCGCTGCCCCGCAGCCGCTTCGCGTCCGGCCCAGCGGCAGAACGCGGGGTTGGCGCGCACGACGGTTCCGTCCTCATCGATAACCGCCACCCCATCCTCGAGCCCCTCGAACAAGGCAGTAAGGTCGCTCTTCTCGTGTTGCAGGTCCTCCACCACCCGCTGGAGCTGCTCGGCCATGTCGTCGATCGATCGGCCGATCCGGGCCACCTCGTCGCTCCCCCTCGGCCGAACGCGCCGTGACAGATCGCCGGCAACGATCGCCTGCGCGGTCTCGTGGACGCGGCTGAGCGGTCGCGGGACGAAGCGCACCAGCAGCGTCGAGAGGATGATCACCACCAGGAGTGCGAGCGCCGCGCCTCCGAACAGCACTCGACGGGCCCGGGTGATCGACGCTTCGACCTCGCTCACCGACACGGACAGGCGGATGACGCCGTCGGGATGCGGCGTGGCCGTGTAGAGGAGCTCGCGCGACACGGTCATGCTGGTCCGTCGCGCGGCGGTCGTCTCTCCGCGTAAAGCGGCCTGCACCTCCGGGCGATTGGTGTGATTCTCGACCTGGGGAAGGGCGGCCTCGGCTATCTCGGAGTCGCCGATTACCGCGCCATCCGGCGCGATGAAGGTTACCCGCAGCTCGGTCGCCCGGCCGAGGGAGTCGGCCAGCGCATCCGTCAGCCGACGGTCCGCGAGTGCGGTCGCCACCAGACGGGCCTCGCGCGCCAGCACGTTCCGCGTCTCTGCTTCGGACTCGCCGCGCAGCCGGAGGTAGGCGAGCCACACGAAGGCGCTCAGGGCCAGAATGAACACGATAAGCATGCCGAGGAGGAGGCGAGTACGGAATCGCATCGATTCCCCTATCAGCGACCTGCTAGGAGTCCTCGCCGGGCACCCGCAGCCGATACCCGACTCCCCGCACCGTCTCGATCATCTTTCCGGCGTCGCCGAGCTTGGTCCGCAGCCGCGCGACGTGCATGTCCACCGTGCGGGTCTCGATCTGCGCATTCGTATCCCAGGCCGCCTGAAGAAGCTGTTTGCGACTCTGGACGCGCCCCTTGCGCTCGACGAGCGTCTCCAGCAGGCGATGTTCCAGCAGGGTGAGATCCAGCTCTCGCCCCTCGACACTGGCGGTGTAGGCTTCGCAATCGATGGTCAGCGGTCCGGCGCGAAGGGTGCGGCGGCTGGCCACCGGCTCCGCCCGGGACCGCTTCAGAAGCGCGTTGACCCGAAGCACGAGCTCTCGCGGGCTGAACGGCTTGGTGATGTAGTCGTCGGCGCCGAGCTCGAAGCCCCGGATCCGCTTCTCTTCCTGCTCGAGGGCGGTCAGGAGGATAATCGGAATCTTCTCCGTCTTCGTGTCGGTCCGCAGAGTGCGCAGCGTTTCGTATCCGTCGACCTCCGGCAGCATGAGATCCAGGATGATGAGATCGGGTCGATCGGCCGCTGCAGCCGCGATCGCGGCCCGGCCATTGACCGCCGTGCTGACCCGGTAGCCCTCCCGGCTCAGCTGGTAGACCACCACGCTCAGGATATCGGGCTCGTCGTCGACGACGAGAATGCGTGCTTCGGCCATCTCACTTGCGGCTTGCCGGGTTCGTTCGGGCTGGGTGTGGCGGCTTCGCGCGCGCTCTTCGGGACGGTCGGGCCGCGCACGCGCAGGCCGGTTTGTCGTGTACCATGCCGATCGTCTCGAAGGGTGGGGTGCCAAGATAACACGACGATCTGTTCTCAGCAGGTCGACGACGCGCATGCTCCGCACCTCGGTCGTCGCGCGACGGGCTGGTGGGAGATGAGCGGATCCCAGCAGACGCCCGGCGGGTAGAGAAGCGGTCGGCGAGCCGGCGAATCGCGCGTCCGGCCTCGATCGGTTGGCCCGAAAACTCAAACTCGGCACGGAGTCCAGGGGTTGGAATTTTCGCCCGCGCGTGCGGTCCGAGCAGGAAGCCTCGCGATCGGCCTCATCGGGCTGTTCGGGGTCGGCTGTTCCAACGATGGTCCCACCGCCACCAGTCTGCCGCGCCTCCCGGGTTGGGACGGGCGGTTCGACTTCGCCGATACGCTCACCGTCGATGGTTTCCTGCGCAGGTTCTGGGTGCATCTTCCGGCGGACTACGACCACAACCTTCGACGCTCGCTGCTGATCGTCTACCACGGCGCCGGGGCTGGTGCCCAGGCGATGCAGACGGCCACCGGCCTCGACACGCTGGCCGATACCCACGGGTTCGCGGTCGTGTACCCGAGCGCGTGGTCCGGGACGTGGGCGGAGGGCTGCGACTGCACGCCGGCCGAGGAACAAGGAGTCGACGACGTCCGCTTCGCGCGTCAGCTCATTCGACACCTGGCCGAGAATTACGCCATCGACCCGAGCGCCGCGTTCGCGACCGGCTTCTCGCAGGGCGGCTTTTTCATCGAGCGGATGATGTGCGAGGAAGAGTCGCCCGTGCGGGCGATCGCCGCCGTCGGCGCGACCATGCGTCGGAGCTTTGTCTCGATCTGCCCGCCGGGGCGCGAGGCCCGCAGCCAGCTGCCCGTGCTGATCATGCACGGAGACGCCGACTCGTCGGTGCCGGCCGAGGGAAGCGAGACCTCGTTCTCCGTCGACGAGACGGCGCTCGTTCTGGCGCAGCTGAACCGCTGTCGCGGCGAGCCGGAGATCTCGTTCCCTCCGTTACCGCCGAGCACGTCCGCGCTCAGGATCCGACGCGCCGCGTTCTCGAACTGCGCCCGTGGCGCGTCGGTGCGGTTGGACGTGGTAGAGGGCGGCCGCCACACCTGGTTCGGCAGTCTCGACAGCACGAGCCCGATCCGGGCGAGCGAGGCCATAGTCGATTTCCTCCGCTCCGCCGGCATGTGAGAGGCCGGTGCGCGGATCTGTTCAGTCGAACGGAAACTCTTCCGTATTGGCGAGCTCGATCCCGATGTGGAGGAGGAGCCGGGTGATGCGGGTCAGCTTGATGTAATCCAGCCGCTCCACCTCGTCGGAGGTGCGGTGGTAGTCCTCGTGCAGGCCGGTGGTGAAGAAAAGCGCCGGGATGTCGTTGCGCACGAAGTGGACGTGGTCGGAGCGGGCGAACAGCGACTCCTCCGGCCACGGATCGTCCAACACCCGGATCCCGACCTCCGGATGTGCCTCCGCCACCCGATCGGCGACCGATCCGAGGAAGGAACGCGCCTTCCCGACCGCTGCCACGCTGTTGCGGGGGTCCGGTACGTTGGTGGTGACGTTGCGCCCCACCATGTCGAGGTTCAGCACGGCCACCGTTCGCTCGAGCGGGTAGGTCGCGTGGTCGGTGAAGTACCGCGACCCGAGCAGGCCGCTCTCTTCGCCGCTGAAGGCGATAAAGACGATCGTACGCGGCGGGGCCGGTGACATGGCGCCGAACGCGGTGGCGAGGGCCATCAGGGCCGCCACGCCGGAAGCGTTGTCGTCGGCGCCGTTGTATATCGAGTCTCCGCCGCTGCCGTGCCGTACTCCCAGGTGGTCGAGGTGCGCGCTGTACACCAGGTACTCCTCTGCCAGCCTCGGGTCCGATCCCCTCACCCAGCCGATCGTGTTGACCGTCTCGCCGAGGTTGAACCGAAAGCGCTGCAGGAAGCCATCCGTGCCGCCTGCTACCAGACCGGAGTGGGAAAAATGCTCGGCGACGTAGCGCGCGGCCTTCTCCAACTCGGGGCTCGCCGCCGCGCGGCCGGCGGTCGAGTCGTGGGCGAGGTCCTCGACCACATCCCGCAGCACCGCCGGCGCGATGACCGGGAGGTCGTCCGGCGGTTGGGGGTTGGAGGTCGGTGCCGGGGACTCGCAGGCGAGCAGGGCGAGACCGCCCAGCAGACCGTGGTAGAGACGGGAGCTCCGGATCGGCATGGACGGTGCTACACGCGCCGACCCCGAGGGTTCGCTAACTAACGCCGGTCGCCGTGCTCCAGCGCCCACTCGTATTGAGCGCGTGTGGCGGGCGGGCCATGACCGGGGACCACGACTTCGAACTCGAGTCCCAGACGCGCGACCTCCCGGGCCAGTGCATAGGTCTCGGGAATGGCAGGCCGGACCTGGCCCCAATCGGCGCTGAACAGATCGGCGACGTACAGCACTCGCTGCCTCGGAGCGTAGACCATCACCATTTCGTCCGCGTGCGGCGGTGCGGGGAACGAGTACAGCTCGATGCGTTGCGACTCGTCCTCCAGCACCCGTCGTCCGTCGACCGTTTCGACCGTCAGCCGCGTCGCGCCTGCCGTCGCGGTGTCACCACGAGTGGTGGCGAAGGTTCTCACCAGGTCGACGTTCCCGGGAGTGGTGAGCACGGCGGCGCCTCGATCGGTGTAGGATGCAAGCCCGCCGATATGATCGTAGTGAAAATGCGTCGTCACCAGGTATCGGATGGGCTTGCCCGGGAACTGTGCCTCGATCAGAGGCAGCACGCGCTCCGCCACGCGCGGACTGAATGGCGCGTCCACGACCAGGAGGTGGTCCGTGAACTCCACCGCGAGCTGGTTGTAGTTGCTGGATGCATTCTGAATCAGGTGCACGCCCTCGGCCACGCGGAAGAGTGCCACGGAGTCGTCGGCGATCCGCTCGTGTCCTCCGGCCGGCAGCTCGAAGCCGGCCGGGTCGATCGCCACGTTCACCTCGATGGTCGTGTAGTCGAACAGGTCGCGAATCATCGAACCGTCGAACGGCCGGGGTAGAGTGAGCTCCACCCGCGCCGGCATGGTGAGACCGCCGACGGTGCGGAAGCGCGTGTACGCCTCCACGAACGACTCCTCGCCGCGGAGCAGCGCCACCGGCTCGCCCCGTACTTCGCTCAACAGCAGAGTGGTCGTGTCGATCGCCAGGGTCAGGCGGCGATCGTCATCGTCCAGGTACGAGACCTGGTAGTGAGGTGAGCCGCGTACCGAGACGATCGGGCCGAGCTCGCAGGTCGCCGATCGCTCGAGCGCGGTCCGCAGCCGCCCGACGGGCTGAGGGAACCCCTGCAGCACAGCCTCTCTCCGGCGCTCGCCCTCCGTCTCGTCCATCGGCATGTGGATCCGGGTCACGCATTCGAAGTTGAAGCCGCCGGAAGGTGCAAAGACGGTCGTGAAGCAGAAGTAGGGAACCGTTTCCTGGAAGGTGACCTGATGCCGGCGCGCCCGCCCGCCCTCGAAGTCGAGCAGCCACTCGACCTCGAGCGGCATGTCGGCGACAGGATGGGTGGGACTCGAGCCCTGACCGAGCCAGCTGCGGGTGCCCGTGCCCCGCAGGAGGAGCGTTCGAAGCTCTGCCAGCGCCTCGGCGGGAGCATGGGCCTCCAGGCTCGCGCGCACGATCGCTTCGGCGCGTCGCTGCGCTTCCGTCGGCTCGTCCGACTGTCCGTGCACCGCCGCCGCGCAGGCGAGGCTCCAGCTGAGGCTGATTCCGATCGTGCGTGTAATGCCCATCGGGTACCCTTATCCTCCGTCGTGTGGCTGTTGCTCGCCTGGTGACTGAAGAGATAGAAATGTGCGGACGGCCGGTAAGACAGAGGCCGTGAGCCGGGTAGCGCCGGACCCGTGACGTGCGGCCCGATTCCGGTGATGAACGGATGCGGTCGGCGCCGGGCCTGCGTCGTCGCGCGTTCGGGTCAACGAAGGGCCCCGGTGTTCGGCCATCCGGCCCTGCCGCCCGGCCGTTCGTCCCGGCGAGGTTGTTTCCCGGCCCGCCCGCGTCGAATCTCCGGAATGAGGTACGCAGGGCGCTCCCCGACTCGATTGGATGCGCATATGCACCTAAGCGATCGAACGATCGGGCGGATCCGCCGGCCCCGCTGGAAGCGGGTGGCGGCAACGCTCGCCGTGTGGGCGGCCATCGCGCTCTTCTTCAGCACCCAGAACGTGGTTCGCGACCTGGCTCGCGAGTCTCGGATTCGGTGGGCTCCCTCGGTGGGGTTGGAGATCCTGTACTGGGTGCCGTGGCTGCTTCTCGTCCCTGTCCTTCTATTCGCGGTGCGTCGCTATCGGCTCGAGCCGCCTCACCTGCGCCGAAATCTGCTGCCGCATCTCGGCTTCGCCGTCGGCGTGTCGGTCGCTCAGGTAGCCGCCTACTATGGTCTGCGCGCCTTCGCTCTGGTGCTGGCCGATGCACAGAGGCCGGAGTACGAGGCGCTGGCGACGAGCTTGCAGATCGGATTTGCGGTGTTGGCCCTCACCGCGTTCTGGAAGTACTGGGTGTTCGTGGGCGTCTACTACGCTTTCGACTATTACCGTCGTTACCAGCAACGCGAGGTGGCGGCTTCGCGGCTCGAGGCGCAACTGTCCGAAGCCCGCCTGCGGGCGCTGCAGATGCAGATCAACCCTCACTTCCTGTTCAACTCGCTGCACTCCGTGGCCATGCTCAACCTCACGGATCCGAGCGCCGCGAACGAGGTGCTGATCAAGCTGAGCGATCTGCTCCGGATCAGCCTCAACGAGCAGCACAGGCGGGAAGTACGCCTGCAAGCCGAAGTCGATTTTCTCGACCGCTACCTGGAGATCGAACGTCTTCGCTTTCCGGATCGACTCGTTCCGATCGTGCGCCTCGACGACCGGCTGCTCGGTGCGATGGTGCCGAATCTCATCCTCCAGCCGCTGGTCGAAAACGCGATCCGACATGCGATTGCCGTTCGCTCGTCCGCCGGCCGACTCGAGATCGAGGCGTCGGCGAGCGGCGACCAGCTGGTGCTGGAAGTGCGTGATGACGGCCCGGGTCTTCCCCGTGACTGGGTGTTCGAGCGCGACGCCGGGACCGGGCTGCGGAACACGCGAGAACGGTTGGAGGCGATGCACGGGCAGGAGGCGGCTTTGGAGCTGGTGTCCAACAGCTGGGGTGGCCTCACGGCTCGCATTCGCCTTCCGTTTCGATACGATGGGGCAGGTCGACAGGTCGATCTGGTGGCGGTCGATGTCAAAGACGGAAGCGGCGACGAGTCGCGGCAGGAATCGGAAGGCCCGTCATGATCCGGACCCTGATCGTGGACGACGAACCGATCGCGCGGGCCGGGGTGAGGACACTGTTGGCCGCGAGCCCGGACATCCAGGTCGTGGGCGAGTGCGGCACGGGGACCGAAGCGGTGGCGGCAATCCGTCGCCACCGGCCCGAGCTCGTCTTTCTGGACGTTCAGATGCCGGATCTGGATGGGTTCGGCGTGTTGGCGGAACTCGCGCGCGAGGAGATGCCCGCGATCGTGTTCGTTACTGCCTACGACGCTTATGCGCTGCGCGCCTTCGAGGTGAACGCGATCGATTACCTCCTCAAGCCGTTCGATCGGGATCGGTTCTCTGCCTGCCTGGAGCGGGTCAGGCGGCGGCTCGATTCAACGTCCCGCGAACAGATGGCGCAACGCGCCTACGCGCTCCTGACGCAGCTGGCGAGCGAGCGGGGCGCGTCGCCGGGACGCTACCTTGCCCGGCGAATCCTCGTACGGGAGCGTGACGGCGTCATCTTCGTGCGGGAAGACGACATTTACTGGATCGAAGTGCGCGGGAACTACCTCCGGCTGCACCTGAAGGAGCGCAGCCATCTCGTGCGCGAGACGATGACCGCGATGGAAGAGCAGCTCCCCTCCTCTCGTTTCTTGCGCGTCAGTCGTTCCTGTATCATCAACACGGACCGGGTGCGACGCTTACGGAAGCTGCCGGACCGGCGCTATCGGATCGAGCTCACCGATGGCACGGAGCTCGACGCGAGTCGCAGGTACGGTTCCCACGTCGCCCGGTTCTTCGGCCTGCGCTGACAGATCAGCCGAAACGAGAGGATCCAACAACGAGAGGAGCCATGGATCTCGAGGTCGGCCAGACCGCCCGTCGCGAGCTCAAGCTGACACCGGACCACGTCCGCACATTCGCCGAGCTGACGGGCGACCACAACCCGCTGCATTTCGATCCAGAGTTCGCCGCTGCCACCCGGTTCGGCCGTCTCGTCGTCCAGGGGGGGCTGACGACCGGTCTGCTGCACGCCCTGGTCGCGATGGACATGCCCGGCCCGGGTACGGTGTTCCTGAGTCAGAACTGGAAGTTCACGGCTCCGGTGTTCATCGGCGACACGATCACCGCCGAGGCCGAGGTGCTGTCGCTGCACGCCTCGAAGCCGGTGTCCCAGCTCGGGATACGCGTCTTTCGTCAGGACGGTGAGACGGTCCTCGAGGGCGAGGCGTGGTGTTACACGTTCGCGCCCCCGAAAGGCGCCGAGTGAGCAAGCGCCGGCCTGAGAACAGGGCGGCGGATGACAGGGAAGCCGGGATGAGCTCCGGGGTCACCGTGGCGCTCGTGCAGCAAGCCGCGTCGCTGGACCGGAGCGCCAACCGGGAGCGGGGCCGGCGCGCGGTGCGAGAGGCCGCCGCCCACGGGGCGGAGATGGTTTGCTTCTCCGAGCTCGCATTCGAGCCCTTCTATCCCCAGCGGGAAGCGACGGAAGAGCTGTTGCTGCGGGCGGAGCCGATCCCGGGACCGACCACGGACGCATTCGCAGCCCTGGCCGGCGAGCTCGGTGTCGTGCTGGTCCTCAACCTGTTCGAGCGCGATGGCGAGCGGACATACGACACGTCACCGGTGATCGACGCGGACGGCACCCTGCTCGGCAAGGCGCGGATGACGCACATCACGGACTACTCCTGCTTCCACGAACGTGGCTACTACGCTCCCGGTGACACCGGCGCCCCGGTGTTCGACACCGCCGTGGGCTGCCTCGGGGTCGCGATCTGCTACGATCGGCACTTTCCCGAATACATGCGTGCCCTTGGCCTGAACGGGGCCGAGCTGGTGATCGTGCCGCAGGCGGGAGCGGTGGGGGAATGGCCCGAGGGCCTGTTCGAGGCCGAGATGCGCGTCGCTGCGTTCCAGAACGGGTACTTTACCGCGCTCTGCAATCGGGTGGGCGAGGAGGAACGACTCACCTTCGCCGGCGAGTCGTTCGTGTGCGATCCCTCCGGGAGGGTGATCGCCCGCGCCGCCTCGGGCAGCGAAGAGCTCCTGCTGTGCCGGATCGACCGGGCAGCGGTCGCGGCGTCGCACGCGCGGCGCTTGCTGCTGCGCGATCGACGCCCGGAATTGTACGCCGACTGGCTCTCGACCCGCGGACCGATCGGGTGACGCATCGGGACGAACGCGCCGGGCCGGAAGGTTGCGTTACAATTCGTTACAACCGGGTAGGATTTCCGGTTCTTCGACCGCTGGGGGGACGTCTACTCGTCGTAGTAGCGGAAGATCTTGTACTGCCCGTCCCACACCAGGACGTCCTTGAACAGCTGCCGAGTGTGCCGCCTCAGATCGTTCTCCGAGAAGATCACCCAGCAGTCGGTGAGGACCACGAAGCTGTCGAAGCGCTCGGTAGGGCCGCGGCATTCGGAGTGCACGTACTCCAGGTTCAGGGCGCCGAACTCCGATAGCAGATAACGGAGCGCCGCGTAGTTTCGGACCTGGATGTTGTCCCAGGCGAAATCGACCGGGAAGTTGGCCTCCGGAGCGCTGGCCGGAAGCTCCGGCCACACGAGCTCGTTGTGCTCGAACTCCGTGAGCCGCACGCGGTTGAGACGGGAGGTATCGCGGACGTGAAGGGCTTCGAGCACCTCGACCCCGAGGTCCGGCAGGGAGGAGGCGGCGCCGTCGAGCTCAACCGTGATTCCCTGCACTAGGCGTCCCGTTGGAAGGTCGGCGACATCGTCGCCCGGCGGGAACATCTCGCTCGACGGACTCAACGGCTGATCGCCACAGCCGAGCATCAGAAGCTCGACCAGACACCCCATCAACACGCACCAGCGTCGACCCACCGATCCCCTCCTCGTCCCCGTCATCGTCCCCTCCGGGCCCTCCGTTCTCCGTACCCCAGGGTGTGTCGGCCCGCGCCGCGCCATGCGTGGAAACCGTTACAAAATCGTAACTTTCATGTTACCGGAGCAAACATAGGGCAAGCTTCGGACCAGGGCCAGCGGCGCTCGCTAAATGAACCGTCGATCGAGTCGTCTCTCCGTCGATCCGTCGCCAGGCCCTGTCCATTGGCGAGGACTGCCGGCAAAGCGCCACGGCGACGGGACGGCGGTTTGGTGACGCGCGCTAAACCAACGCTCGCGATGCGGCATCTCTGTTGCGACCCCATATCGAGCGATCAACGAGTGAGGTGCAATGAGGGTGTTTCTCGGCTTTTTCGGGGCAGTCGCGACCTGGACCGTGGTGCTGTTGGGGCTGTTGAGCGGCGTCGCGTTGGCGCTCGGACAGGGATTCGGCGAAGTTCTGGCTCACCTGCCCGTGTGGGGCGGGCTGGCGCTCGTGCTGAGCCCCTTTCCCGCCGCCATAGCGGTGTCCGGCCCGGTCTTCCCGCGGGCGAGGGGAATCGACTTCGCCGCACTGGCCGCGGTGATCGGCGGAGCGGTGACGATCGCCGCCCTCACTTTCGTTCTGGTCGGGTACGTCGGACCCGCGGCCGTGCGAGGTGCGCCGGCGGCTGCCGGATCGATCGCTGAGCCCAACGCGATGAGCATCGGCGAGCTCAAGGACGCCGCTCGGGCGGCGACGGAGGAGGTGGAACGGGAAGCAGGACGCCGGGGGCGGTCGTTGGATTGGCAGACTCCGAACACCCTCGTCTGGCACTACGTGCGCCGGTTGAGCGCCGTTGTCCAGCCACTGCTGTTCGCCGCCCTCGGGCTCCTGTTCGGTTATTGGGGCACCCGCTTGGCAAACCGTGAGCTCGCCCGGCTGCTGTACTGGGGCATCGGCGCGTTCCTGGTCGTCTCCACCTACCTGGCGGGGGAAAACAGCTATGAGCTGATCGCGCTCCAGGCCGCGGGACCGGTATTCTTCGCCGGCTTCTTCGTGCTCATCGTGCCGGCGATTCTGGTGCTCGGCATGGCGGTGCCGACGACGATCGACCTGTGGAAGCGCCGTGACGAGCCGTTGACGCGGTGAATGTCGACCGCGGCGTCGACCCGGATCGCTTTCGTGGCGGCGATCACTCGACCTTCCGGGCCGTGGTCGAGGCCTACTCGCCCCGACTGCTGCCCGTCGTGCGGGCATTCGCGGCCGACGACGACGAGGCGCACGACCTGTTGCAGGAGGTGTGGAGGCGGGCGTGGGAGAAGCGTCGCACGTTCGCCGGAATCGGCACGCTGCTCGGGTGGCTGTGGTCGATCGCGCGAACCGTCGGGTTGGCCGCCGCACGCAAGCGCAGGCGCGCCCGCAGCTTCGATCGTGATCGGGTGCAGGTCGCCGAGGATGGAGCCGCGGATCCGTCCGAGCACGCCGAACGCGACGCGATGGCGCGGGCCATCCGGCGCGCTCTCCTCACCCTGCCTGAGCGCGAGCGCGAGGTGGTGATTCTACGGCTGCTGGAGGGGCGGTCGACGCGCGAGACGGCCGCCGCGCTCGACTGTGCCGAGGGGACGGTAAAGGCGGCGCTGCACCACGCGCTCAAGAAGTTGCGGGCTCCGCTGCGCATGTGGGCGTCGTTGTAGCCGCGGCGACGCGGGGCCGGTCGATCGAGCGGGAAGATGGATGGCCATGGCCATGATGGACTGCGAAGGAACTACGAATGGAGGGTCGCACGGTGACGAGTGAATGTCCGGGAATCGACGCACTGGTTCGACTCGGCGCGGCGCTCGATTGGCAAATGAACGGGATCCTCGATCACGTGAGCGGTTGCGCTCTGTGTCGGGAGGAGCTGTCGGAGCTCGCCGCGGTGCACGCGGCGCTGAGCGCCGAGCAGCGGCCGCGGCCGGGGCTTGTCGACGAGGTGATGCGGGAGTTGGCCCGCGCGGAGCGCCCGGGCGCTTCCATCCGCCGTGGATTGGCTGCCGCGCTCACCCCCCTCCTGGCTGGCGTCACCGCCCTGTTCACCATCGCCTTGGCGTCGACCGTCACTTCCTCGATGCAGGTCGGTCCGGAGGCAATCGGTGCCGCCGTCGCGGCCGGGATCGCGGCCGCGGCGTGGAACGCGAGGGGACGGGTGCCGGCCAGGGTCGCACGGTGAAGGCCGGCGTCGGGTGCGGTCGATCACGGAGAGGCTACAGCGGTCCGCGAACGCCGCGGAAGGCTGAGCCTCGCCTCGGTTCCCCGTCCCCCGGCGCGATTGCGAAGACTCAAAGTACCGCGGTGGGCTTCGGCGATCTCACGGCTGAGCACCAGCCCGATTCCGGAGCCATCGGGCTTCGTCGTGTAGAACGGCACGAACAGGTTGCTTCCGTCTCCGATGCCCGGACCGTCGTCCTCGACCCACACCTCGACCGTGCGCCGATCCGCCTGCCAGCCGACCCGCACCCCTCCTCCGGTCTCGGTCGCCGCGTCGACCGCGTTGTCCACCAGATTGATGAGCAGCTGGTCGAGCTGATCTCCGTCCGCCTCGATCGTCACCTCCGGGCCGGGGCGGACCTCGACCGGCAGCCGGGTCTCCAGCCCCGCCACCCTCCTCACCCATTCACCCACGTCGAGCGAGGCCAGCTTCGGCGGGGGCAGACGGGCGAGGCGCGCGTACGAGGACATGAAGCGGGCGAGGGCTTCTGAGCGGGTCGAGATCACCTCGAGACCCTGCCGCAGGTCATCGCGCCATCCTTCAGACGGCGCCGCCCCAGTGGCCGGCGCGGGTTCCGCCTCGGACAGACGGCCGGCGCGGTTCCCCGTGGTGGCCGCGAGCAGACTCTGGGCGATGGAGCGAATCGGCGCCAGCGAGTTGTTGATCTCGTGACTCAGCACCCGCACCAGCCGCTGCCAGGCCAGCCGCTCTTCCTCCCGGAGCACGCGGCTCAGGTCCGAAAGCACGAGCAATCGGTGCGGCTTCCCCTCCTGCCGGAACTGGCTCACGCGGACCTCCCAGCGGCTCGCCCCACCCGGGAACGCCATGTCGACGACGCGGGCCGTCTCTCCTCGCAGGAGATCGCCGAGGCCGAACGACTCCGCGCGCCGGCCGCTCAGACTCTCCACCGAGCGTCCGAACAGCTCCGCGCCCGCCCGGTTGGCGAGCACCAGGCGATCATCGGCGTCGAAGGCGAACACGGCCACGTCGATCTCGGCCATCACGCGCCGTAACAGGGCGGTGGCCTCGAGCACCTCGAGCCGCTGCTCCCGGAGCGTGTTGCCGAGGGTGTTCACCTCGTGCGCCACCAGGCCCATGGAGTCGTCGGGGTCTCCGAGCCTGGCGCGCATCGAGTAGTCGCCCTCCTGGAGCGCGGCGATCATGTTGGACAGAGTCTGAAGCGGTCGGATCAACCGCTCGCGGAGCACGAGCCAGAAGACGAGCCAGGCGCCCATCACCGCCAGGGTGATCGTCCACTTCAGTTGCGGAGTGAAATCGCCGATCCAGGTGAGGACGAGAGCGGTCACCAGGGCGGGCGCGGTGCTGAGGGCGGCGAGCAGCGGGACGCGATGTTCGTAGGACAGACGCCGCCTGGCTCTTTGCCGTCGACGAGGATCTGGCCGCGATCGTTTCGACGCGCGCCGCGAGGATCGCCCGCCGGGCTCGCCCGCGTCGCGGTGCGGCCCGGTCAGAGACCGTCGTTTCTCTCTCTCTTCCGGCCTGTCGGCGCGCTCGGGCACCAGAGCCCCTTCAGGCATCGATGCCGTGGCGCTCGAGCCGGCGGTACAGGGCGCTGCGGCTGAGACCCAGCGCCTCGGCCGCTTTCGACACGTTGCCGTCGTGCCGCCCCAGCGCCTTCTGGATCAGAATGCGCTCCGCCTCCTCGAGCGTGAGCTCATCGAGTCGAGAGTCACTTTCCGGGCCTCGCCTCAGACCCAGATGCTCGACCTCGATCGTGGTCCCCTCGGCCATCAGCACCGCCCGCTCGACGGCGTGCCGGAGTTCGCGAACGTTGCCGGGCCAGGTGTGGGCGAGCAGGACGCGCATGGCGTCGTGCGAGAACTCGGCCTGGCGACCGTAGCGTCGCGTCTGCCGATCGAGGAAATGCGCGGCCAGGAGGGGGATGTCCTCGCGGCGGTCACGGAGCGGCGGGATGGCGATCTCGACCGAGTTCAGACGGTACAGGAGGTCCTCCCGGAACCGCTCCTCGGCGACCAGCGTCCGCAGGTCCGCGTTGGTCGCCGCCAGAATCCGGACGTCCGCCCGACGGGTGCGGGAAGAGCCGACGCGCTGGAACTCCCCCGTCTCGAGCACCCGGAGCAGCTTGGCCTGTTGCCCGGGCGACAGATTGCCGACCTCGTCGAGAAACAGCGTCCCCCGGTCGGCGAGCTCGAAATACCCGACACGATCGGTCTTCGCGTCGGTGAACGCACCGCGCACGTGCCCGAACAGCTCGCTCTCGAACAGCGTCTCGGACAGTCCCCCCGCGTTGACGGCCACGACCGGGTGAGCGGCGCGCTCGGAACTGGCGTGCAACCAGCCGGCGACGACTTCATTTCCGCTGCCCGGCTTGGCGCTGACCAACACGCTCGCATCGGAGGGTCCCACCTTTTCCAGCATCATCAGCACCGGCTGCATGGCGCGCGAGCCCGCGATGAAATCCGGCAGATCGCCCTTGCGGAGCAGCTCGTTCTCCAGCTCCAGATGGTGCGCCCGGCGGAGGGCGCGGCCGAGCTCGATCTGGGTGCCGAGCGTGGTGAGGAGGCGGGAATTGTCCCACGGTTTCTCGATGTAGTCGCCGGCCCCTCGGCGAATGGCCTCCACCGCGCCCTCGATCGAGCTCCAGGCGGTCATGACCACCACCGGCAGGCTGGGGTCGATCGACTTGATCTGCGGAAGGAGATCCAGCCCTTCCCGGCCCGATGTCGTGTCGCGGGCGTAGTTGAGGTCCATGAGCACGGCGTCGAATTCGCTCGAACCCAGAGAGCTCAGGATCCCGGCCGGGGATGTCGCCGTTTCGAGCTCGAAACCCTCCCCCTTCAGCAGGAGCCGCAGCGCCTGGAGGACGTCCTGCTGGTCGTCCGCGATCAGGACGCGTGGCGAACGGTTGTTGTGGCTCATCGGGACCATGCCTCCACAGCGGGCCGACCCGTCCGTCTCACGGGCGACGAACGAAGAGCGCGGGTCGTCCGCGGGGTGAGCTTGAATATAAGGGAGCGCCCGCCTCCGACGGGCTTCAGACGACGGATGACTTCCGGTCGTCTTCGCTCACGATCCAACCGTCGGCGAGGTTGATCACCCGGCTACCGTACGCCGCCACTTTGGGGTCGTGGGTCACCTGGACGATCGTGGTGCCGGCCCGGTTGAGCTCCTTGAGGAGCCTCATGATGTGCTCGCCCTGACTCGAGTGCAGGCTGCCGGTCGGCTCGTCGGCGAGGATCAGCCTCGGATTGGCGATCACCGCCCGGGCCACCGCCACCTGCTGCTGCTGGCCGCCCGAAAGCTGGCTCGGAAACAGGTCCTTCTTGCCCACGATATGGAAGCGGTCGAGTATGTCCGCCACCATTGCCTGGCGCTCCGAACGCTTGATGTCGCGGTACGAGAGCGGGATCTCGAGGTTCTCGTACACCGTCAGGTCGTCGAGCAGGTGGTACTGCTGGAAAACGAAGCCGATGTAGGCTTTGTGCAGCTCGTTGCGATGCTTCGGCTTCAGACTGTGAACCCGCTCTTCGAGAAACCAGTACTCGCCGTCGAAGGCGCCGTCCAGCATGCCGAGGATGCCGAGGAGCGTCGACTTTCCAGCGCCCGAGGGTCCCATGATGGTCACGAACTCGCCTGCCCGGATCTCCGCGTCGATCTTCCGCAGCACCCACGTTCGCCCGCCCTTGTACGGGTAGCTCTTCTCGACCTCGTGCAACCTGATCATCCGTTTCGTCCTCGAATTCGTCCTCGAAGTCCCGGCTGGTCAGTGACCAACCCCAATGGCCGCCGACCTGGCCGACCTGATTGACCCCGGCGCCGCGTCCTACGGCCCCGGTCGCCGGCCGTCATTCGTACCGCAGCACCGCCGCCGGGTCGACAGAGGCGGCCCGACGAGCCGGCACCCAGCAGGCGACGACGGCCACGGCCACGAGCAGCGCCGACACGGCGACGTAGGTGAGCGGATCCGTCGCGGAGACACCGAACAGGAGGCTCGACAGCGCGCGCGAGGTAGCCGCCGCGATGGCAACCCCGACCAATACCCCGGCCCCGGCCAGGGCGACGCCCCGCAGCAGCACGCTCCGCAAAACCTCGCCAGAAGTGGCGCCGATGGCCAGACGGATACCGAATTCCCGATTCCGCCGGCTTACGACGTAGGAGATTACGCCGAACATTCCGACCGCGGCCAGCGCGAGGGCGAGCCCGGCGAAGACCGCCAGCAATGCCAGCGTGAAGCGGGTCGGTGCGAGCGCGCGGTCCACGTAGTCCTGCATGACCCGAAAACCGAACACGGGGATCTCCGTCCCCGCCTCCAACTCCGCTGCAGCATCCCGGATCGCCGGGACCAATTGGTCGGGCCGGCCCTCGGTACGTACGGCCACGGTGACGTCCCGCGATGCCTCCTGACGGTACGGCACGTACAGGGTCTCGCGCCCCGGACCACCGAGCGTCTCGAAGTCGACATTCTCCACCACGCCGACCACCGTGGCCCAGACGGGTTGCCCATCGAGCGGAAAGCCGACGCGTCGACCGAGCGCGGAGGCGAGGGGCTCGTCTCCGGTCAACAGGCCCGCCGTGCGCGCGTCCACGATCACTACCCGCTCATCTTCGATCGTATTCTCGGCCCGCGTGAAGGTGCGCCCGGCCAGCAGGCGAGTGCGCAGGGCGCGAAAATTACCGGAAGCGCTGTATCAGAAAATGATC
>CAZJXR010000014.1:0-35560 GCA_964550085.1 uncultured Gemmatimonadota bacterium | reverse complement strand
ATATTCAAGCAGGGGGACTTTACGGCCGTTTCGGGGTAGGTGGAAGCAGGCTGGCGAACCTTGCGCCCGTCTGGCTACTGGCTAGCTTCCCAACAACCCACCGATTCCCGGAGGCTGGAGTGCCGGCGACGCTCGAATATAACGCGACGGTCGAGGAAGCGACCGCGCATATCTACCCCCGCGTCCGCGATTCCATCCCGCGCTTCGAGTGGGAGCTGCAGGCTCCGCTCATCTGCGAGATCAACCGCTGGAAGAAGGCACGGAACGCAGTCATTCTCGGGCACAACTACATGGTTCCGGCAATCTTCCACGGCGTGTCGGACTTCACCGGAGACTCGCTCGCGCTGTCGCGTCGGGCACGTGAGGTGGACGCCGACATCATCGTGTTTTGCGGTGTGCATTTCATGGCCGAGACGGCCAAGATCCTGAATCCCGATCGCACCGTTCTCATCCCCGACCTCGGGGCCGGTTGCTCGCTTTCGGAGAGCATCACGGTGGACGATGTCCGGCGTGTCAAGGCGGAGCACCCGGGAGTCCCGGTCGTCTGTTACATCAACACGCCGGCTGCCATCAAGGCCGAGTCCGACGTGTGCTGTACCTCGGCCAATGCGCGGCAGGTCGTCGAGTCGCTCGGCGTGAAAGAAGTAATCTTCCTCCCGGACCAGTACCTGGCTCGCAACGTCGCCGCCACGACCGACGTCCGGGTGATCGAGTGGTCCGGACGCTGCGTCGTTCACGAACAGTTCACCGTGGACGAGATTCGGGCGTACCGGGCCCAGTACACCGGCATCGAGGTGATCGCTCACCCCGAGTGCTCGCCGGAAGTGTGCGCCGAAGCCGATTTCGTCGGGTCGACGAGCGCCATGATCGCGTACCTCGACCACGCGAAGGGCGACCGCGTGATCATGGTGACGGAGTGCAGCATGTCGGACAACGTCCAGGAGGCGCATCCCCACCTCCAATTCGTGAAGCCCTGCACCATCTGTCCGCACATGAAGAGGATCACGCTCGAGAAGACGCTCGCCTCGTTGCAGTATCTCCAGTACGAGATCGAGATCCCCGCCGGGGTGCGAACCCGCGCTCTCAGCGCTCTCGAGCGCATGCTGGCCGCCTGACGCACCGATCCGACGGGTGGCGGGGCGGGGGGTGAGGCCGGGAAGGGGGGCGGTGCGCGCGACGCCCGACCTCCGTGCACAGCCTCACCACGCATCGATTGCCGCTCTCGGCCTGCTCCTCCTGTGTCGGCCCGCCGCCGTCTGCGCCCAGGGCGGTGCTCCGGGGGGTGAAGCGGCACCCGCCCAGTCCGAGGAGGCCAAGAATGCGTCGGGGGGGGAGTGGTTTCCTAACAAGAGTGTGTTCTGGCCTCTTCTGGCCGCCCCGCGCGAGAACGGTCTGTACGCCTCCCTGATCAGCTTCGAGATGGACGAAGGCCCCCTGATCGACGGGCGGATCGTGGCCGCCGACGTGCAGCTCGGATACCTGCTGGAAATCCGCCGCTTTCAGACCGCGACGGAGCGCCGACCGGCTCTGGATCTCGGGTTGCAGTTCACCATCACCCCGCGCTTCAACCTCAGCCAGCCGCAGCGCGATCTGATCAACACGGACTTCCGGATCGGCATTCCGTTCGGCCTCGCCTACGGCCGGCTCCAGGCCCGCGTGGGCTACCTGCACGAGAGCTCGCATCTCGGCGACGAGATCATCCTGCGCAGCGGCATCGAGCTGTTGGAGCAGAGCACCCGCGACGCGCTCGAGCTCACGGTGGCGCTGCTGGCGGGCGAGATGGTTCGGGTGTACGCCGGCGGCGCCTGGAACTGGAACCACAGCATCGCCAACGAGGACCTCCAGGCATGGGCCGGGATCGAGGTGGATCCCGGTCGGACGGACCCCGCCCGTCACGTGTGGCCCTACCTGGCGGTCGACCTCCTCATCCGCGGCGAGCCGGAGGTGGCGCTCGGATCGTCTACCGGGGTGGGGGCGACCGGAGTGGCCGGGGTCGCCTTCCGGGTCGTGGAGCGCCAAATCCGGCTCGAGCTGCGTGGGCACCTCGGACCGTCGCCGATGGGCCAGTTCCGGACCTTCGACGAGAACTACTTCGGGATCGCGGTACGTTTCGAGCCGTTCCCTCCCCCTTAGTCACGACGCGCCGCGGCGGCCGCGTGCAGAAAGGGGAGGCAGGCCTCGAACACGTCGGCGGCCGCGATGGCGGCCATTCCCCGTTCCGGTGTCGCCGCGTCTTCCGACCGCAACACCGCGTGCCGCTCCGGGGGCATGTACGGACCGCAATCGAGCGGCGACTTGTCGGAGAACAGGCACACGAGCGGCGTGTCGAGGGCGGCGGCGATGTGCATCGGTCCGGTGTCGATGGTGACCAGAAGATCCATCCGCCGCAGCACACCCTTGTAGCGCTCGAAATCCGGCGAGGCACTGAACAGGGTGACCACTCCGCCCGACAGGTCGCGGATCGCTTCGCCGAAGCGTCGTTCTTCGGGCAGGACGTCGACCACGAGACGCAGCCGCATGGAGTGGTCAGCCGCCCACCGATGGATGGTCGATGCGAGGGCAGCGAACGACTCGGCGGGCCACACGCGGTGGGCGAGGAGCCGCCGATGGACAAAGCGGCGGGCGCGGGTGAGGAGCCACGAGGTAGGGTGGAGACCGACCACCACCGTCGCATCGTCGATTCCGGCCGTCCTCATCAAGGCGGCGGCCCTCCGCTTCCCTTCCTCATGCACCGGAAGCTCGGCCCAACCGTCCCCCACCGCTCGTCCGGTCCCCGCCGCCACCAGGTCGAGGCAGTGGCGCGCGTAGTGCACGGGTCCCTCACGCGCCCCCAGCAGGTGGACGCTGTCTGCCACATCACGCAGCAGATCGTGGTAGTGCACCCCGCTCTCGAACACGAACGCGTGTGTATATGGGATGCGCTCCAGCGCGCTCCGGATCCGGCGCCGAGCAACGAGGCCGCGGAGGGGCTTTCGGTCGTACACCAGGGTCCGGCGAATGCGTGAATCGAAGCCCTCTAGCACGCGACGGCCCTCGACCGAGGTGAGGAGGTGGAACTCGGCCGTGTCGAACGCGTCGAGCAGCGCGCGCAGCGCGGGCGTGATCATCACCACGTCACCCATGCGCCCGACCCGCACGGCGAGGATGTTGGATTGCGGCGTACCGGGGGAAGCTCGACCTTCCACGAGTGGATTCGCGCGTCGCTTCAAGGGCCAGTCCCCCTCACTCGGACGGGCTCTCCTAGCAGTCGGGGTTCGACATGAGCATCACGGTGCCGATATCGGTGGGAGAGTTTCTGGACAAGCTGACGATCCTGCGCCTCAAGGCCGAGCGTATCGCGGACCCGGAGCGGCGGGCGAACGTCCTGCACGAGATCAGAACGCTGGAGGAGGTGTGGGTGAACTCCCGATTCGCCACCGCCCAGCTGGATGCCGAGCTGGATCGGTTGCGGAGCGTCAACGAGTCGTTGTGGGTGATCGAGGACGAGATCCGGCGCAAGGAGTCCCGGCAGGAGTTCGACCAGGAGTTCATCGCGCTTGCCCGTTCGGTGTACCGCACGAACGACATCCGGGCGGCGGTAATTCGCTCCATCAACCTGCGGCTGGGCTCCGATCTGATCGGCGAGAAGTCGTATCCGCAGTATTGACCCGGCTGTGCGGCAATCCGAGCTCGATCGCGCGGCGCCAGATATCGGCGAACATTTCGCGCGTGAGCGTGCCGGTGAAGGTGTTCTGCTGGCTCGGGTGGTAGGAACCGAGCAGCCACCGCCCATCGTCGACCGTCAGCTCGCACCCGTGTGCGAAGCGCGGCGTGGGTTTCGGGACGAACGCACCCCGGCTCCGCAGGAGCCGCAGCAGGCTGTGAAACGCGAAGCCGCCCAGCGCGACGATGACCCGCATACCGGTCAGCAGGTCGATCTCGCGCCCCAGGTATGGCAGACAGCGGTCGCGTTCAGCCGCCGTCGGCTGGTTGGCGGGAGGCGCGCAGCGCACCGCTGCGGTGATGTACACGCCGTTCAGTTGCAGCCCGTCGTCGCGAGAAGTCGATCGCGCCCGGTTGGCGAGGCCGGCCGTGTGGAGGGCCGAGTACAGCCAGTCGCCCGATCGGTCGCCGGTGAACATCCGTCCGGTCCGGTTGGCACCGTGGGCGGCGGGAGCGAGCCCCACGACCAGAAGCCAAGCTGCCGGGTCACCGAACCCGGGGACCGGCCGGCCCCAGTAGTCGTGGCTGGCGAAGGCGGCCCGTTTCTCGCGCGCCACCTTGCGTTGCCACGCGACGAGGCGGGGACAGGCGCGACAGGCGACGATCTCCGCCGCAAGGGCGCCCGCCGAGTCACCGCTCATCGATTATCGAGAGGCAGCTCGATATCGACCTGCTCCTTGGCCGCCGACAGCACCACCGACGTGTTGGTGCTCTCGATGCCGGGCAGGCTGAGCATACGCTTGATCTCGCCGTTCATCTCCGTCTCGTTCCGATAGCGTCCGATGACCAGGATATCGAAGTCCCCGGTGATCTCGTACACGTGGGTCAGGAACGGGTCCTCGACCAGCGTTCGGACGATGGAGGGCAGCGCCTCGCCCCGCGCCTTGATGCGGGTGATCGCCAGCAGCCCGAATCCCAGCTTCGCGTAGTCCACGGTCGGGCGGAAGCCGGTGACGATGCCGCGCCGACGCAGCCCGTCGAGCCGCTTGCTGACCGTGCCGGTGGAGACGCCCAGCTCGGTCGCCAGCTGCCGCATGGAGCGGCGGGCATCGACCTGGAGCGCGCGGATGAGGCGCACATCGAGATCACGGTAGGTCAATGCTCGTCTCCTTCATCTGCCTTGATCTGCAGCGTGGGATCGGCGGCGGAGGGGGCCTCGCCTTCGACCTCGAACTCGTACAGCCTGCGCTCCCGGCGGGTCGCTGCGCCGAGCGGGTAGCGCCAGTAGCGCCACGGCTGGGCCAACATGTGACGGGCGGCCAGCCGTTCCACGAACTCCGGTACGTCCTCGAGGAGGTCGAGGCCCTGCCGGACCCGTAGACGGTAGAGCGCCCGCTCGTAGGCGGCAACATGGTGATCGCGCGGTCGCGTCCACATCGAGCGCAGGACATGCCAAACGCTGCGCGCCGGAACGCCCTCTTCCTCGCACAGGAAGGAGGTGGTGCGGATGAACGGCGTATGGAACAGCAGATTGGCGTCCACCTCGACCAGCCAGAATCCCGGCTGACCCGCGTCGACCGCCTCGCGCATGGTGGCGGAGTCACGAGCCAGGTGTCCGGGTCGGCCGAGGTTGGCGTACGGGATCCACAGCTCCCGATAATGGGAATCCAGCACGATCCACTCCAGCGCCCCCGGCTCGGGCCCATCGGCCCGAATCCACACATCCACCCGTTCCCAATCCTTCTCCCAGAACTTGTTGATCTCTGCCGGCGACAGAATGAGATAGCGCCACACCCAGTAGTGGGAGCCTTGCAGCCAGTACGGCGCGTCGCCCGGTCGCTCGTACGGCTGACCGGGTCCGGTTCCGCAGTACAGAAACAGCACGGGCGGCACGGGCCGTGGCATGAAGAACCAGTCTACGAACAGGTAGATGACGAACAGCGCCGCCAGGGCGCCGAAGAATGCGACCCACTCGCCCGTATCGGCCGGCCGTTGCAGACCGATCAGCAGCCGAGCGACCACCACCGGCAGGGCGCCGAGGATCGCCGTCCACCAGTCGCGGAACAGGGCGTACAGGAAGAGGAGGGTCACCGGCATGACCACGAACACCCAGTCGGCCGGCACCTCTGAGAGCAGGGGCAGGACGTTGGCCAGCGGGGCGACCATCGCCGCCAGGAGGATGGCGGCCAGCGAGGCGATGGGGAGCTTGTAAGCGGCGAGAAACAGACTGGAGAACCCCGACACCAGATAGGGATCCACGATATCCTCGGCGAGGGTGACGCCGCCCTTCGTCACCCGGACGCGGCCGGGGGCCACCGTCTCCAGTTCGAGGCGGTAGCGATCGAGCTCGGGAAGCACCTCTTCAGACCCCTCCCGACGATACCGGATCCGGTAGCGTCCCAGGCGCCGGAAGAAGCGAAACGGAAACAGGATGGGGCCGGCCAGGAAAAGAACGAGGTAGTTCCGAAGTCGGGGGATGGCGAGATCGGGACGATCGAGCCCGATGCGAAACAGCGAGCGATCGATGAGGCCGAGCTCCTCCAGGCGGGCCGGGACGGTGCCGGCCAGGTCGAGCACGCTGGCCCAGTAGTCGACGAACAGGTGCGGACCGCGCAGAAGCTCGTGACTTCCGAGCCAGTTGACGAGCGGCTCGAGCCCCCGCCGCCCGCCACTCCGGTCGTCGTTCCCCGGGGCGCTCATCGGCCCGCTCGCTGCGCGTCGGTCATAAGGACAAGCTACGTGTGGAGTCGGCGTGGTGGGAGCCTGCCAGCTGCGCTCGCTGTGGGGCCACGAGCCCCGAGGCCGCCGAAGGTCGGGCGAGCGGCGTTGGCGGCAGACTGCGATCCGTCGATCAGCCGCGACGCGACTCGCTGATGAACTGATCGAAGCCGGCCACCGGGGTGAGCTCACCATCCACGATGGCGGCAATCTCCTCCTCCTCGCGCCATCGCTCCTCGAGCTCCGCCAGCTCGAGCTCGAGCAACTGTCGCTCGACGTCGGCGTTGACCGCGATCTCGAGCGCAAGGAGCCGTTCCTTCGGCAGCCTGCCGAGTGGCTGACGGCTCGAGGCCACCGCGCGGATGAACGCGTCGTGGCTGGCGTGCTGCTCGATCATGCGGGTTGCCGACATGATGCGGCCTTCCTTCGCCCCGTCGTGGTGGTGGAACGCGAGAACTCGCCGCATCAGCAGGTCGTTGGAGGTGCCGAACAGGTGGGCGCCGGTGTCGAAGTACGTCCGGCAGGCGCGGCACCGGATGTGGAGGGCGGCGGCGTCCGCCTCGCCCGGCGCGATGATCATCTTCTTTCGCTCCTCGAACCTGAGCTGGGTAAGCGGGGCACCACAGTTGGGACACGCCCCGGTCCCCTGCCACGCGCGCTTGCCGAACTTTCTTTTCCGCAGCCAGTCCTGCACGTTCCCGGCAAACATGTAACCGTAGACGAGGCCTCCGCCGATGGCCGCCGAAAGCCCCAGCTGCAAGGCCACGATCCCGCCGATGATGAGGAAGCTGGCCCGCTGATAGGCCCTGCGCCGTCCGACCAGCTCCCGCCCGAAGCGCCACCACGCCTGTTCCGTGAGAGAGGCGCGGCCGACCCGGACGATCCGCATCCTATCGGCGCGCAGGAGCGCGATGTTGTCGGTCTGCGCCAGGAGGCGGGCGCGATCGGTGGTGATCCGTTCGAGCTCCTCCAGCGCTTCCCACCGCTCCTCGATCGGGGACAGCGTCCAGCGCCGGCAGGACTCGCAGATCGCCCACAGCCGCCCGCGACCGGGGTCGAAGGCCACCCCGCGCGCGAGCGGAAAATGCTCGAGCGTCTCGTTGGGCGGGAATGTCCTGCAGCAGAAGATGCAGCGCGTGATCACGATCGTATCCGAACCAGGCGAGGGTGCCAGCTGCCCTGTCTCGAGCGGGGGCTGCCTTGTTGTCTACGAGCGCCGAGACCGGCCGGTGTCGCACCGGCGGGACTACTACACTGCGCCGGTATTCGCGTTCACCTCATGCCCGGGGAGGGCGAGGCGGGCGACCCGGCTCGACCCTGCCTGCCGCCGCCTGGAGACTAACGAACGCCCCGGAAGCTCACCCGGTAGAAGAGCGAGTACAGGATCGGTACGGCACCGAGAGTGAGCACCGTCGCGAAGGCGAGTCCGAAGATGATGGCGATCGCCATCGGCTCCCACATCGGACCCCCTCCCAGCCATAGAGGGGTGAGGCCACCGATCGTGGTGACGGTGGTGAGCAGGATGGGGCGCAGCCGCCGCTGCGCCGCCTCCACGACCGCCCGGTCGGGAGCCAGGCCGTTCTCCTCGATCTCGATCTTGATGCGGTCGAGAAGGACGATCGCGTTGTTGATCACGATGCCGGCCAGCGAGATGATCCCCAGCAGAGTCATGAAACCGAAGTACGATCGGTTGATCAACAGCCCGAAAGTGACGCCGATCATGCCCAACGGGATAGTGAGGAGAACGATCAGCGTGCGGCGGATGGAATTGAACTGGCCGATCAGCAGCAGGATGATGATGAGGAAGGCGATCGGCAACTGCTCGCTGATCGATGCCTGCGACTTGACGGCTTCCTCGTCCTCCCCGCCGAGGGCCCAGCGGTACCCCGGCCCCCAAGTCTGGGCCTGTTCTGCCAGCCAAGGTGCCAACAGGGCGTTGATCTCGGTGGCGGTTACGCCGGGATTCAGCTCGGCCTGTACGGTGACCGTCTTAAGGCGGTTGCGGCGCTTGATCTTGGCCGGTTGCCACAGCACCTCGAGGTCCGCGACCTGCTTGAGCGGCACGGACCGTCCGGTCGCCTGGGCGAAAACGTTCAACGTTTCGATCTTGCCCAGGTCCTCGCGATCGGCGGCCACCGAGCGCAGGGTGACCGGGATCACCTTGTCCTCCTCCCGGTACTCCGTCGTCTCGAAGCCGGAGAGCACGGTCTGCAGGGAGACCGCCACGTCCTGGCTCGACACGCCCGCACGCCGCGCCCGGGGCTGGTTGACCCGCACCAGGATCTTCTTCGTTCGTCGGCCCCAATCGTCATCGATGTTGCGGGTGCCGGGGATCGTCTTCAACTGCGCTTTCACCTGATCGACGAGTTCGAACAGGCGCTCGGGCTGCCGGCCGGTGATCCGGACCTCGATCGGCCACTGGATCGGCGGGCCGAGCGGCACGGCGCGAAAGACCGCCGAGGCATCCGGGTAGGTGTCGAACAGGTAGCGGTCGAAGCGCGGGATGAGGCTGTCCACGTACTCGCGCGACGTCGTATTCACCAGCATGTATGCGTACTCGGGTGAAGGCGGCTCGGGAACGTAGGGGAGGATGTAGCGGGGAGCGCCCTCGCCGATGAACGCCGCCCAAATGGTCACTCCCTCCGGACGCTGCTCCGAGGCCGCAGCGACGCTGTCGATGAAGGTCCCGATCCCGGCCACCACCTCCGCGGTGCGCTCGATCCGAGTTCCCTGCGGCAGCCGCAGCTCGGCCGTCATCAGCGCCCGATCGCCGGGCGGGAAGAAGATGTTGGGGATCCAACGGAACGAGGCCATGGCGATGAAAAAAGTGGCCCCGAGGGCACCGAGCGTGATGGCACGGTGCCGGAGTCCGATCAGCAGGAGCTGGCGGTAGCGCCGGTAGAGGGTCGACCCGTACGACTCCTCCCTCCGCTTTCGCTTCACTTTGAGGAACCGGTAGCAAAGGAGCGGAACCATGGTGAGAGAGAGAAGCCACGAGCTGATCAGCGTGATGGTCACCACCTTGAAGATCGGGGCGGTGTACTCGCCCGCCGAGGACTTGGCCAGGAAGATCGGCAGGAAGGCGGCCGCCGTGGTGAGGGACGAGGTGAGCAGCGGCACGCGGAGCTCGTTGGCCGAGTTCACCGCCGCCCGCAAGCGGTCCTCTCCCGAGGCGAGCCGCACCATGATCGACTCCGACATCACGATCGCGTTGTCGACCAGCATGCCGAGCGCGATGATGAGGGAGGCGAGCGACATCTGGTCGATGCCGATCCCGAACAGCGCCATCACGAACAGGGCCATCAAGATGGCCATCGGGATCAGGGACGACACCACCAGGCCGGTGCGCAGGCCCAGAGTGACCAGCATCAGCACCACCACGATGCCGACCGCCTGCAGGACGCTCTGCACGAATTCGTCGACCTTTCTCTCCACATAGCTCGGCTGGAAGGCGATCACTTCGAAGTCGACCCCGATCGGGTAGCGCACGACCAACTCGTCGTAGAGAGCCAACACCTGCTCTCCAAGCGCCAGGATGTTTCCTCCCTCCCGCAGCGAGATGGCGAGGGCGAGGGCGGGGCGTCCGTTTACGGAGGTAATCGACTCGGGGGGATCGATGTACCCTCGCTGGATGTCGACGATGTCCTCGAGGTAGAGGAGATCGGCTCGACCCGGGATGTCGACCACCGCGCGCCGCACATCCTCGATCGATTGGAAGTTGCCGGATGGCTCGAGGATGATCGTCTCGGGACCCGCATCGACCGTGCCGCCGGGCAGGATGATGTTGCGCGACTCGAGCAGGCTTCGGAGCTGGAGCGATGAGAGCCCCAGCTCTGCCAGCCGCGCGTCGTTGTATTCAACGAAGACGCGCTCCTCCTGCGCTCCGTAGATCTCTACCTTGGCCACCTCGGAGAGCAGGAGCAGCTCCTCCCGGGCCTCATCGGCGATCTCCTTCAGCTCCGCGTACGAGAAGCCCTCGCCGGACACCGAGAGGATGGTGCCGAAGACGTCGCCGAACTCGTCGTTCACGAACGGCCCCACCGCCCCGTCGGGCAGCTCCGAGCGGGCACGATCCACCTTCCGGCGCAGCTGGTCCCAGATGGGACGCATGTTCCTGTAGCGCGGGTGGATGTTTACGTAGATGACCGAGATGCCGGTCTTCGACTCGCTGGCCAGAAAGTCGATTTCGGGCATTTCCTCGATCACCTTCTCCAGCTTGTCGGTGACCAGCAGCTCGATGCGCTCGGGGCTGGCCCCCGGAAACAAGGTCTGCACCATCGCCGTACGCACGACGAAGCCGGGGTCCTCGGCGCGGGGAAGGCGGAAGTAGGCGCGGAGGCCCGCTACGGCTATGATGAGCAGGGCCGCGGCGGTGATGCGGTCCTTTTCGATCGACAGCCGGGTCAGGTTCATGGAGTCTCGGGAAGCAGCCGCACGCGGGTTCCCTCCTCCAGCTGGCTGACCCCGGCGGTCACCACCAGATCGCCGTCCGCGAGGCCATCGAGGACCTCGAGCCCCTGCGTCGTCAGCTCGCCGATCGACACCTGCCTTCGGTGGACGACCCCGAACCCGGCCTGCTCCGGCTCGACCACGAACACGAAGCGGCCATCCTGGTCCTCGCCAACGGCGACGGGGGGAACCTCGATCCGATCGGCCGCCCGCCCGGCGATGAAGGAGAACGCGACCTCGGCGGCCATCCCGCTTCGAATGGCGGGATCACCCTCCTCGAGACGAACGGTGACCGGGAAGGCGGTCGAGATGTCGGTCGCCGCCACGCCCACCTCGGTCACGCGTCCGGCGAAAGACCGCCCCGGAATCGCGTCGAAGGTCACCTCGACTCGCGCTCCGTGGCTCACGCCGGCGATGAGGACCTCCGGAATGGCAAGCTCGACCTGCGGGGCCGCCCCGGAAGTGAGCAGCGCGACCTCCTGCCCGGCGGCGACGTTCTCGTTCACCTCGACGGGTACCCGGGCGATGGCGCCGGCCATCGGCGCGGTGAGGCGGGTGTAGCTGAGCTGAAGCGATGCGAGACGTACCTGGTTCTGAAGAGACTGCACGGCGGCCAGCGCCGACTCGTACCCCGCTTGCGCGTTCTGCAGGTCGCTGAGCGAGGCGTTGTCGTTCTCCCACAGGCCGCGCATCCGCTCGTAGTTGCTCTCGGCGTTGCGCTGTTCCGCCTGGGCCTGGCGCAGGGAGGCCTCCGCGCGCTGGAGCTCGATGCGGTAGTCCTGCGCGTCGAGCTCGGCGATTGCCTGACCCTCCTGGACGCTGTCGCCCACCGCGACCGCGACCCGCTCCACGATCCCCGGCACCCGGAAACTGAGCCTCGATTCCACTCCCGCGCTGGCCACCCCGGCAAATCGCCGCACCCGCTCGGCGCCGGCCGAGACCACGCGCGTGTAGCGGACAGGACGGGTGACGGGCTCGGTCTCCTCGTCCCCTCCACAGGCGGCGAACAGGGGCGCGAGCAGGAACACGAGCAGGAAGGGTGCGAGTACGGCCTACCGGGGCCTGTCGAACATTATCGATTCTCCACCTGAGTCGCTCGCCAACGGCACGGGACGAAAAGCCGGCCAGGGCGTGCTCCGGATTGTCCACACTACACCGCGCCCCGCAGGGGTCAAGCACCCGTCTTCGCCGGGTCGACGAACGTCGATGCGACCTGTGGTCTGCTCGATAGCCCGAGGCTCGAGGCGGGTGTTGACCCGGCGGCGGCGGGGTCTATCTTCAACCTCCCGCCGGATCGTCGTGGCCCGAGGCGCGAGATCGGGAGCGGGTGACCGGTGACCTGAACGGAAGGAGCCCGCCATGAAGTGGATGTCTCGTATCGCTCTCGCTGCCCTCATCACCCCGCTGGCGGCGTGCTCGAGTACGACCGTGCAGTCGGACTTCGACCCGAACTACAGCTTCTCCGGGCTCAGCACCTACACCTGGGCCCAACGCACGACGCAGGGCCAGGACCCCGCCGTCTACAACGACATTGTCGAGGCACGGGTCAAAGAGGCCGTGAATCAGGCGCTCCAGGCCAAAGGCTACCGCGAGGTTTCGGCCTCGGACAGCCCAACTTTTCTCGTCGCCTGGCATGGGGCGATCAACACGAAGCAGAACATCAACACGGTCGGGACCTCGTACGGCTACGGCTGGGGGTGGTACGGCGGCTGGGGCGGGCCCGGAATCAGCACCTCGACCACCTACGTCACCGAATGGAAGCAAGGCACCCTGATCGTCGACATCGTGGACCCGAAGGGGAACAAGCTGGTGTGGCGGGGCTCGGCGCAGGGTGAAGTCGACGAGCACCGGAACGACCCGCAGAAGATGCAGAAGAACCTGAACGAGGCCGTCACCAAGATGATGGCCAACTTCCCGCCGCCACCGGGGGGATCGTCCAGCTCGTAGACGCGACACCCGCCGAGCGCTCCGGCCGCGACTTGTGCCCTCTCGCTCGGCCGTTCGACAGGAAGCGCGCCTCCCTCGTTGCCGGAAGCGCGTTCCTGCGCGCAAGCGCGCAGCCGTTGGTCGACCGGGTGCCGGGTTGAGGACTCCCTACTGGCCACGCACCCGGTCGTCGTACTCCTGCAGGCGAAGAAAGAAGGCCTCCCGCTCTTCCGCCGTGTCGAAAAAGCTGTAGCTGCCGATCGCCCGCTCGGCGCGCAGCACATCGATGAGGAAGTCGTACGCCGAGTTGGCGGCCTCCAGCTCGGCAACCAGGGCGGCGTTCTGCGCGTCGAGCAGATCGACGATCGAGGCGAGACCGCGTCGGTACGCGTCGGTGACCAGGTCGAGGTTCCGCCGTGATGCGTTCGCGGCATCGCGGGCGAGGCCGATGCCGGCGTACGAAGCGCCCATCTCGTGCATCACCGAGCGGAGGCGCTGCTCGACCTGCTGGGCGGTGGAGGCCCGCTGGGTGGTCAGGTCGTCGAGCGAGAAGGAGGCCCGCGCCTGGTCGGCGGCCCGCCCGCCACCCGTGAACAGCGGGTAGCTCAGCTGAAGGCCGAGAGACCAGTCGACATCACCCCGTTGCGGAAACCCGTCGGAGGCTCCCGGGATCTCGAAGTCTCCGGCGCCTGCTCCACCTTCCGCGAACACGGTCCCCAGAGAAGCGAACAGCGCCACCTCGGGCACCCAGAACGCGTTCTTACTCGAGGCGAGCTCCCGTCGCTGCGCCGCGATCACCGCGTCGAGCTGTCGGAGCTCGGGCGAGCCCTCGAGCGCTTCCTGTGCCAGGAAGTCGCGGAGGAGATCGAACGAATCCGGATCGCCCAGGTACGGGAGCAGCTGCGGATCATTGCCGATCAGGTCGACGTTTTCCGGCTCGACCTCCCGGGAGCGGAACGGCTCCTCCAACGGGCGATCGAGGATGCGGTTGAGCTCGATCTCGACCAGGTTGCGCTCGGCGTTCGCATCGATCACCGCCTTGCGCGCCGCGGCCAGCTGCGCCTCCCAACGGGCGACCTCGCCAGCACTCGCCGTACCCACCGCCTGCCGCACCTGAGCGAGCTCCAGATTCGTGCGCGTGACGCGCAGGTTGCTCTGCTGGATCCGCTCGATCGCCTTGAGGCGCAACACGTTCAGATACGCCCGGCCGGCGTCCAGCACCACGTCGAGGCGGACGATTTCGCGGCTCTCCTCCCGCGATCGCTGCAGGTCGCCCTCGATCGACAGGTTGGCCCATGCCGGCTCGGCCACGACCAGCTGCGTCAGTCGGGCGGAACCGGTGAACGCCCGTTCGGGTTGCGTCCCGAAACTCGCGTCGGCCCGGTCGGCGTCGATCATGCTCGCGGTCGCGTCGACGCCAACCTGCGGAAACAGGATCGAGCGGGCGGCCCGGACCTGCTGCGCTCCCGCGTCGACGAAGTAGCCGGAGGCGAGAAGGTCCAGATTGCGGTCGACCGCCTCCTGAGCCACGAGGGCCAGGAACACCTCCCGTTGTACGTCGACCCGCTCGGTGTCGAGCAGCACGGCTTCGGTCAGCACCGCCCAGGGTGGCGACACGCCGATGGCCCGCGCCGTTCGCATGTTGATCGAAAGCCGTTCGCTCCGCTCAAACCCGTACGGGATCGTTCCCGCCTCTTCACCCAGCAGTATCCGCTCGACGTTGAGCGCCGTCCGCCGCGCGATGCGAGTCCAGAAGTCGGACGGGTTGATCGAGACCAGATAGCCTTCCGCGACGCCCTGCTCCCCGAACGCCGTGTAGGAGGGAAGGCCCTGTTCGATGAGCCCGGCCGCCAGGCGGCGGGACTCGGTGTCGGAGAACTGGGTCAGCACGCCGACGTAGACAGCGTCCGCCTCCGCCGGGATGGCGGCCAGTGCCGCTTCGGCCGAGGCTTCGACGGGAACGATGGTCGCGGCCAGGCCGAGCTGCCGTACCCCGGTCTCGATGGCGGGACCGAGCGAGGTGAGGGCGTCCAGGTACGGCCGATTGACCAGGATCGCCAGGTTCTCGAACGGCGCCACCTCGCGCAGCGCTTCGACGTCGCGGGCGAAGGTGGAAGGGATTCCTATGTAGCTGAGATTGCGAACGCCGCTGGCACCCTGCCGTTTCGGGAAATCCTGCAGGTCGGCATCGATCACGAACGGCGCGACGACTGGCTTGGCGAGCGCGCCGCGTCGCGCGGCCGCCTCGGACGCGATCACCCCCAGGGTGAGGAGCATGTCGACATCGGGGTCGGCGAGCAGCCGGTCGAGCTCCGCTTCCACCCCGGCCCGGCTCCAATCGGCGGTCCGTTCCTTGTCGGTGGGAAACCGCACATCGTAGCGTCCGGCGAGGAGGCCGGTGACCTGTCCCTGAAACAGGTCGCGGAAGAACGGGTTGCGCTCGGAGGGCCCGTCGATGACGATCCCGAATCGTACGAGTGGCAGCGCGCCCTGCTGGGCGACGAGGAGCCCCGGCGTGATGGGCAGCAGCGCCACGGCGACGACGCGGAGTCTCATGGGAGCCCTGCCAGGGTGCACACGCTGTTCGTGGCGCTGGCCGGGGTCGCACAGGACGGGGCACTCCCCCGGCCTTTGACGGATCCTGAGCGCTCGGCCTGTGGGGGGCCGGGGCTGGCGACGAAAGGAGGTTAGGGTGAAGCTGCGAAACCTGTACGGGCGCTTCTCGTGGCTGCTTGTGGCGCTGATTCTCTATCTCCTCCTGTATCCCTACTTCGCCGATGAGGGCGGAGGCGCGATCGCGTTCTTCGCTCTCAGCGTGATGCTCCCGATCGCCGCCGTCTCCGCGGCTAGCGGCACCGGCCGGCACCTTGCCGTGGCGCTCGTCCTCGCAATGCCGATCCTGATCGACGTTCTGACTCCCATCCAGCTACCGTCCATCCTGCCCGGGCTGTTGGCTATCGCCTTCTACTCATTCGTCCTCTACATCGTGCTGGCCGCGGTGATGAGCGCCCGGCGGGTGTCGGCGAACACGATCTACGGCGCGGTGTGCGGCTATCTGCTGATCGGCCTGACGGCGTCGATCGTCTTCGCTGCGCTCGAGGGATTGCTGCCGGGCGCTTTCACCGTCAACGAGGCCAACAATCCAAGCGGCGGCTCGTTGACGTGGCCCGATTTCATCCACTACAGCTTCGTCACCCTCACCACCCTGGGCTACGGTGAAATCACTCCCGTCGACCCCATCGCCCGCTCCTTCTCGTTTCTGCTGGCGACGGCGGGCGTAATGTACGTGGCGATTATCGTTGCCCGACTGGTGAGCGCCTACCTGGCCGAAGCGCGGGACGGGCGTTGAACGTACGGCCCGGCTACCGTCCTGTCTGCCAGGAGCGCCCGGTCACGACCCGTCGCCCGAGCGGAAGCGGTTACCTGTCCTCGGCCCGCCGGCGCTGTTCTTCCAGCCACTCGACCATCCGGTCGAGAACGTAGTCAGGCAGGTCGGTGTCCTCGAGCGTCAGGTACTCGGCCGGCGAGCCGTCCATGGCCGAGGGCAGAAAGAGGTGGTTTAGCCCCGGGTAGATCTCCACCTCGACCTCCTCGTTGCCGCCGCCGCGGATCGCCTCCGCCAGCATCTCGGCCTGGTCGGCGGTCACTTGTCGGTCGAGGGCTCCCTGGAGAATGAGGGTGGGCTGCGTGATGCGCGCCGCCACCGGCAACGGATCGTACCGCATGAAGAAGCGGAGCCACGGATTCCAGCCGGCCGTGTCGGTCTCGAGTCGCCGGACCGCGTCCGCCGCCAGGCGAGCCTTCTGTTCCGGCGAGATGCCCTCGGCCGTTTCAATCGGATAGGTCATCTGGTACCTCAGCACCTCGAGACCCGATTGGGCCGTGCCCGCCATCAGAATGAGCCCGAAGATGCCAGGGTCCTCCGCCGCCAGCATGGGAGCGATCATTGCACCCTCGCTGTGGCCGGCGAGCACGATGCGATCGGCAGCGATGTCCGCTCGACCGCGCAGCCACTCCACCTCGGCCCGCACGTCGTCGGCAAAGTCGGCCGAGGTCGCCTCCTTCGGGTTGCCGCCCGATTCGGCCACGCCCCGGTCGTCCACCCGCAGGACCGCGACCCCTTCTGACCCAAGCCGCTCCGCGATCTGTCGAAACGGCCGGTAGCCGGCCACCAGAGGACACAGCTCCTCGTCCCGATTCTGCCCGCCGGAGCCCGTGATCAGGACGACGGCGGCGAAAGGCGGCTGGCCGCTCTTCGGCAACGTCAGTGTGCCGGCCAGCTCGAACGGTTCACCGGCCGGCGGCGTCACCGGAACTCGAACCTCCTCCGCGCCGAACGGGGCGGTCGGCGGCGCTGAGTAGTCTGGCGGAGAGCACTGGGTTCCCTCGAGCGGCGGCAGGGTCTCCGTCGTCGCCCGTTCTCCCCGCAGCCGCTGGGTCGGAACCTCGATCGATGCCGCCCGACCGGCCGGGTCGAGGTGGACCGTGATCGGAAGGGTGAGGCTCTGGATGCTCGCCGTGTCGCCCGCGAAGGTGAGCGACACTTCGACGACCCGGTTGAGTTCCGGGGACCAGGCCTGGAACACCGTGTCCCGCCGCGCCGCCATCCGCACCAGATCGGCGAAGGTGGCAAGGGTCTGGGAGGCGACGACCACGTCGGGAGTGACCTCGGCAGACCAGGTGGTGTCCCTCGCACCCCGGACCTGGCGCAGCTCGAGAGCGCTCCCCGTAGTCACGGCGCTGTACTCGGTGACGAGGCTGTCGGTGGACAGCCGTACGCCGCGCGCCGTGAAGCGGCGCAAACGGCCATCCGGACCGTAGTCGGAGCGGTAATCGAATCGAAGATCGAGGATGGGAACGGTGGTCGAGGTCTCCAGCGCCGTTTCGGTGCGAACGAAGGTCTCGCGACCGAGCTCCGAAGGCGGCTCTCCCTGGAGAAAGCGATACACTCCCGAGTCGATCACTCGCTCCTGAGCGTCGGTCGGGCCGGGCGCGGCGACGGTAGCCAGAACGGTGGAGATGGCCGCGACCGCGGTGCGCGAGACACCGGACGGTGTCGAGTTCCGGCACGGGTTCGGATTCAGGTGTGGCCGCATCAGAGTATTCGTACGCGGCGGCACCGGACGGGTCAAGCGGGCGCCTGCCGGCACGGTCGCCGACGAACTTCAACCGGTCGAGCTCCAGTGGCCCGAAGGTCTTGCACCCGGCGGAGGGTGTTCGGATCCGGTTGCGGCGGGCTGGAGGCCGCGGTTTCTTTCGGCGCATGGGCAGCGTGGCAGTCGCGACCTCCTCCGCTCTGTCCGCCCAGGCGGGTGCTCGGGTGGCGGAAGCGGGCGGCAACGCAGTCGACGTGGCCGTTGCCGCCGCGATGGTCTCTGCGGTTACCGAGCCGGGCATCGTCGCTCTCGGCGGCGGGAGCTTCATCACCGTGTGGGAACCCGACCACGATCCGGTGGTGATCGACGGATATGTGGAGATGCCCGGCCGCGGCCTCCCCGCCGACCGTTTCGGCGGGGGTGTGCGCGAGGTGCACATCGGCTATGGCGGCGGAGTCGACACGACCGTCGGCCACGGCTCGGTGGGCACCCCGGGCACGCTGGCCGCCTTCGGGCTCGCCTCGAGACGCTTCGGGGCCCTGCCGTGGCGAGCGCTGGTCGAACCGGCGTACGAGTGCGCCACGGCCGGCTTTCCGCTCCCCCGGGCGTCGTATGACTACCTGAAGTACTCGCACGAGCTCATCTACGGCTGGAGCGAGCCGAGCTACCGGGCGCTCCACCGCGCAGACGGGAAGCTGCGCGGCGCCGGGGAGTCGATCCGTGTCGAGGAGCTGGCGGCGAGCCTGCGCGCGATCGCCGACCGCGGTCCGGAGACCTTCTACGAGGGCGAGCTGGCCGACCTGATCATCGAAGACTCTCGTCTCAACGGTGGCCTGCTCACGGCCCGCGACCTGAGCGAATACCGGGCGGAAGTCCGCCCGCCACTCCAGGTGGATATGGACGGCTGGCGACTCGCCACCAATCCGCCGCCGGCGATCGGCGGCGCGACCCTGTGCGCCATACTGCTGCTGCTCGACCGCTCCTCCCGCACCGTGCACGAAGGAGGAGAGGGTGCGTACCTGAAGCTATTGGCGGATGTGCAGCGGGCCGTGTTCGACTTCCGCCGCCGAGAACTGGAGCCAAGCGACGATTTGCCTCGCGCGGCCGGACGGCTGCTCGAGCTCGCACGGCGTGGAGACGCGCGCTTGCTGACGGGCTCGCCCTCCACCACCCACACATCCGCCGTCGATTCGAGCGGCCTCGGCTGCTCGATCACGACCTCGTTCGGGTATGGCTCCGGCGTCATGCCGCCCGGGACGGGGATATGGATGAACAACTGCCTCGGCGAACTCGAGCTCAATCCACACGGGCTCCATGCGTGGCCGCCGGGAACCCGCCTGCCATCGAACATGGCACCGAGCGTGGCTCGACACTCGGACGGCGGCCTCCTGGTGGTCGGTTCGCCGGGTGCTAGCCGGATTACGACCGCGATCGCGCAAACGCTCAGCAACTTCATCTACCGCGGTCTGACGCTGGAACAGGCCGTCGCGGCGCCCCGGCTTCACGTGGAGGAGATCGAGGGTGAGTACTGGGTCGCGCACGAGGGCGACCAACCGGTGGACCATCTCCGCCTGCCGACCCGACGCTTCGAGTCCCTCTCCATGTATTTCGGCGGGGTGGCGGCAGCGGCGTGGCACCCCGTGCACGGGTTTCGAGTCGCCGCCGATCCACGCCGCCAGGGTGCGATCGCCATCGGCCGCGCATGAACCCGCCGCGAGAGGAGCGTTCTCGCGGGCGATGGCCGCGGATCGGGGTGGCGATGGCTCTGCTGGTTGTGTTGGTCCTCCTCGGGCGCGAATTGGGAGCGGATCTGCCGGGCCTCGGGCAGCGCGTGGTCGATCGCGGACTCATCGGCCTGCTGGTGTTCGTCGCCGCCTACGCCGTGGCCACGGTGGCCTTCGTCCCCGGATGGCTGCTGACCCTTACGGCCGGCGCGCTGTTCGGCATTGCCCGCGGAACCGTGATCGTGCTCGCGGCGGCCACTGTCGGTTCGTGCCTCGCCTTCCTGCTCGCCCGCTACGTGGCTCGCGATGCGGTTCAGCGACGACTGGCGGATCACCCGAAGTTCGAGGCTGTGGACCGGGCGGTCGGCAGACACGGCTTCAAGGTGGTCCTGTTATTGCGGCTGTCACCCTTGTTCCCGTTCAACGCGCTCAACTACGCGTTGGGGCTCACGCGAGTTCGATTCCGTGACTACCTGCTCGCCTCGATCGGCATGCTGCCCGGAACGCTCCTGTACGTGTACTACGGGCAGCTGGCCGGCAGCGCAGCAGCGATCGCCGGCGGAAGCAGAAGGATCGAGCACGGCTGGGGCTATTACGGATTCCTGGGGCTGGGACTGTTGGCCACCATCCTCGCGGTGGCGGTGATCACCCGCGCCGCGGGCCGCGCCCTGGATGACGTGTCAAGCGACCGGAACTGAGACGCCGGATCGCCGACTCCGCTGCAGGTACTCGAGGAGCGCCGCCGCATCAATTGCAGCGACTTGGCGGCAACCAACTTCCCGCTGGCGGTGTCGACCGACGGAGATGAACCCGGGTTCTTCCGACGCTTACAACTCGTTTCGGGATGACCAACATTCTGCGCACTTCGAAACATTTTCGCCGATCAGTTTCCGCTGCTGCCCTCCTTCTCCACGGCCGGCGATCTCGTAACGCAATCAACACCTTATGCTTATGTATATGACTCGAAGAGGCATGAGCGTTGCTACTCGTCGGTGTCCCATTCCCGGTTACAACATCGGAACCTCGAGGACTCCAGGGGACGTGATGCGTGTGGAGCGATTGTTCACGGGGCAGTTGACGCTACTCCTGGCAGCCATCTGGGTGGGTGTGTTGCCGGCAGCGTGTCGGAGCGAGATCACCGACCCGACCGACGTCACCATGGTCGACGGTGACCCGTCCGGACAGGATGATGGGCAGGACGACGGCTCGACCGGACAGGACTCGGTTCCCGGCGAGGATCCGCCGCCGTCACCGTTACCGCCGCCGCCGCCTCCACCGCCCCCGAGCGGGAGTTGCGACATCATAGCGGACGCCTCGGATGGCAACCCGAACGGGGTCGTCAACAGCGCCTCACCTGGCCAGACGGTATGCCTGGCCGGAACGTTCACCCTGGCGCACGGACAGCCGATGGGGATGGCCCGACCTGGCGTGAACACGCAGCTGTTCGACGTTACGGCGAGCGGGACGCCGACCGCACTGGTGACCGTGGATGGGACCAGCGCGATCGTCCAGGGTGATTTCGCCGCCAACGAGAACCTGAACCTCTCGGTCAGCGGGTCGAATGTGCGGCTGACCGGGTTCACGGTCCGCACCGGGTTCATCGTCGTGCAGTCGGGTGCATCGAACGTCTACATCGAGAACAACGACGTGGCGGAAGCCGTGTTCCCGCCTGGAAACGCGGGCAGCATCCGCACGCTGGGCGGCACGACAGACGGCCCGACGGACGTGTTCGTCCGTAACAACCACGTCCACGATCAGTACGCCTGCAACGGCGATACGAGCACATCATGTCCGGGGCTGGCGAAGGTGGACTGGCAGGGCGACAGCGACCTCGAACACCACGGCGGCGTCACCACCAGCGGCGTGAACTTCGGACTGTTCGTCGTCGAAGACAACACGATAGAGCGGGTGACCGCCATCTTCTACCTCAAGCGCAACAGCACCAGCGATACTCAGGTGCTGAATAACAGCTTCCGGGATGCCCAACGTCTCGGGCGGTGCCGACACTCGAACATGACCTTCTCGGGTAACACCCAGACCAACGTCGGCGGGTCGAGTCAGACCAGCGATCGCTGCGTGACGAATTAGCCCATGACGGCGACCCCGGGAGATGCGCCCCGGGGTCGCATCCCCCCACATGAACGGTGCTGGCACGCTTTGTGATGATGCAGGGGGTCGTCAGGCAACGACCCCGTCACCAGCGCTCCCGACCGATGATGCCCGAGAGCCGATTCCGATCGACCGCATCCGTAGCACCCACCGCGACCTGAATGGCCGATCGACTCCGTCGCCTCAGTAGATCTACCCTGTTCACCGTCGGGGCAATTCTCGTCCTGTACATCGGAGCCCACCCCCGAGTCTACGGCCAGTTCAACTCCGTGGCGTCGGACGTTCTGCAGTCGCTTCAGAGCGAGAGGTTGAATCGCGAGGACCGGGAAAACCTCGAGCGCGGGTACTACGAGGACCTTCTCAACGTGGAGCGAACCAATGTCGAGCTCTGGAACGTGTACGAGAAGCGTCCTCCGGAGTGGCGAAGTCTGTGGCAGACGGAGGCCGTCCGCTTTACGGGTGACGAGCTCCGACTCGTGATGGTGCCGGGGATGCAGATCCAACTCAAGGGCAAGCGATTCAGCATCAATCCCTGGGGAATGCGCGACCGCGAATACGGCAAACAGAAGCCTCCTCACACCGTACGTATCGCACTACTCGGCTCCTCGGCGGTGATGGGATCGGGCGTCGCAGACGACGAGACGTTCGAGTGGTTGGTGGAGGACCTGCTCAATGGCGACGGCAACCAACCAGTCCGCTACGAGCTGCTCAGTTTCGCGGTTTCGAGCTACACGGCCGTGCAACAGGTCAAGTTGGTGATAGACAAGGTGATCGACTTCCAGCCGGATGCCATACTGTACGTTGCCCATGAGACCGAGATCGAAAAGACGGTGGCCGACCTCGGGATTCTGATCGAAACGGGGGTCGACCTGCCGTATCCAGCGCTCGATTCGATCGCTGCGAGATCGGGAGCGGCTGCGGGGACTCCGCGCTCGATCGTTCGCCGCAGACTGAAGCCCTTCGAGGACCAGATCGTCGAGTGGGCGTACCGAACGATCGTGTCCCATTGTCGGGAGCACGGGGTCGAGCCGGTGTGGGTTTTCCTCCCCATGCCGGCGTCCGGGATCAGAGGAAAACCGAGCGCCGTAGATCGCGTCGATCCCCGTGTCGACCACCTGTTCCAGCTTGCGGAGGGGGCGGGCTTCTCCGTCCTCGACCTTTCCGGGGTGTATGACGGCCACGAGTTACCCGATCTGTGGGTCGCCGAGTGGGATCGACACCCGAATGCGATCGCACACCAGTTGATCGCTCGCCGCCTCTACGACGGGCTCATGACCTCCGGAGCACTAACCAGCAGTGAGCGCCAGACCGTCTCTTCCGTGTCGACTCCGCAGGGTCGTCTGGCCACCCGCGCCCCGAATCCCTGATCTCGAACTCTCCCAGCAGAACCGATTTCCACCGCCATCGGTCGCGGATGCTGCACGCCCACCGCAACCGATGAGATCTCTCGACGGGTGGCCCAGCGACCGGGCGCCGTACCCGGAATGAGCGGCCCCGACAGCGAGCGGAGAGCCTTGAGTCGGGCGGCCGGCGGCGGCGGCCGCCCGGGGTCAGAGCCGGTCTTCGTCCCTCTCCCTTGGCCCGAATCATGATGGTCGCAGGCGGCCGATATCGAGGAGACTCGGCCATGCCTTCGAGGTCAAACGGAGAGACTGTCACGGAATGAACGAAGCGGCGCGCGAGGCGGAACCGGTTCGGCAGCCGACGCGGGTGCAGCTCCTCGCCGTGACGATCGAACTCGGCCTCCTCGCCCTGATCGTGCGGGAGTTTCAGCTCGAGAACAGTGCGTTTCTCTCCCTGTTCGTTCTCGCCCTCATCGGCTTCGTCATCCACGCGAACCTGCCGCTTCGCTACCGGATGCCATTCTTTGTTGTCGTCTCGCTCGCCGGCCTCATCGTCGTGCTGGGTCCGAACACTGCGGTGTGGCTGATCGCGCTCGGCCTCCTGTTGATCAGCATCTGCCACCTGCCCCTGTCGTTTCGACTCCGAATCGCACTCCTCGTGGTCGTCGGGGGTCTCCTCGTCGTTATGCGCACGGGCCTCGGGAACGTGCCCTGGTCACGCGCCGTGTGGCCGATCCTCGGCTCGATGTTCATGTTCCGTATGATCATTTATCTGTACGACCTCCGTCACGGACAGATCAAGCCGACTGTCTCGTCGACGCTGTCGTACTTTTTTCTCCTGCCGAACGTGGTCTTCCCGCTTTTTCCCGTGGTCGACTACCGGACGTTCCGACGCACCTACTACAAGGGGGACACGCACGAGAGTTACCAGACGGGGATTCGATGGATGCTGCGCGGCCTCGTGCAGCTCATCCTGTATCGGTTCGTCTATTACTACCTGACCATATCACCCGACAGTGTGCAGCACGCTGGCGATCTGGCCGTGTTCATCGTCAGCAACTACATGCTCTACCTCCGCATTTCAGGATACTTCCACCTCATCGTCGGAATGCTGCGGCTGTTCGGGTTCAATCTTCCGGAAACGCACCACTTGTATTTCCTCGCATCCAGCTTCACCGACTACTGGCGGCGCATCAACATCTATTGGAAAGACTTCATGATGAAGATCTTCTATTACCCGAGCTATTTTCGGGTGCGCCGTCTCGGCAACACGATGGCCATCGCTCTGGCAACGGTGGTGGTATTCGCGGCGACCATGCTCCTTCATTCCTACCAGTCTTTCTGGATTCGGGGTGTTTTTTCGCTTCCGACCCAGGACGTCATCTTCTGGTCGATCCTGGCTCTGCTCGTGGTCGTGAATGCTCTGTACGAAAGCAAGAAGGGGCGACGGCGGAGCCTGACTGGACCGAGCTGGACAATTGCCGAGCTCCCGCGGGTGGCGGCCCAGACCGTAGGCACTTTTGCCGCCATTTGCATCCTGTGGTCTCTGTGGACGGCGGGATCGGTCAGGGAGTGGATCGATATGTGGTCGGCCGCGCGTGTTCTGCCGGCGGATCTCGAAGCGCGACGCCTCGCCTCGATCGCCGTTGTCCTGGTGGCCGCCTCGAACGCCCCGGAGCTCGTCGGCCGCCGCCGGAGGCGCAATCGACCACGCTCAGCCGGTTATGTTCCGAGCGTCGTGCGCACGGTCGCACTCCGCATGGCCCGCATTCCGCGACACGCGGTGACGATTTCGCTCTTGCTGGGGATCCTCGCCGCGGGTGAGCCGCGCCTCAACGTCTTCCTGGGACCCCGGGCCTCGAGCTTTATCGCAAGCCTGCAGCGACCGGAGACGCCCGAGGAGCGGGCCTACCTGGCGCGCGCTCTCCCGTTCGGTCTCATTCCTATCACGGAGAGTGTCCTCGCCGATAGCGGCGACGCCGCCGACACTTCGGCCAATGCGGCCACCGGCACTTCCGAGCCAGCCGACCCGGTCGCGGCCGCTTCGGACGCGATTCCCCGACGCCGCTGAGTCGGTCGACACCCGCCCCGTAGGCAAAGGCGCGCCGAGCACAACTCGACGCACTCGAGGCACCCGCAAGGACCCCGGCTGGATTCGAACCGGCGGCCTCGGGATTAGAAATCCGCCGCATTCGCCCGTGACTAGCCGTCCCCCTTCGGATCGACGGTGATCGTCACGTCCAGGTCGTCGAGCACGTGCTCCTCGCCGATGCCGTCCGTGAGGATCACCTCGGACAGCACGTGCAGCTGCGGGTTGTTCCCTCCCGTGGCCGACTCGTCGTTGTTGACCAGCGCGTCCCACAGTGGGGCCGGTATGTCGATGCAGCCAGTGGGATGCGCGTTACCCCGTCCGTCGTCCTTCACGCCCAGCAGGTTCACGTCCACCGCATCGAGACGCTCGGGCTCGGCGAGTCCGTCCCACCAGAAGGCGGCGCTGAAGCGGACGGCGACCTTGTCCTCGATCTTCACTTCCCCGAGCCCCCGGGGTACCTCGACGGTCACCTCGACTGCGGGCTTGCTCGGATCGAGCACGATGAGCGGCGAGCTGCCGATCAGGAACTCGGGAGCGGGTTGCTCGAGGCCGTCTTCGGTCGGGCTGAGTGGGGCGTCAGTACAGGCAGCGAGCGCAAGCAGAGCGAGCGCGGGAACGGTACGGCGCAGCGGGCGGGACATGCGGGCCTCCTTTGTAGCAGATACGGCGACGATGAAGGCGGCATGTGCAGCAAGGCAAGAGTTGCAGCGACGCAGCACCGGTGGGGGGCGGATCAACTCGGGTGACCGCTACCTCCGCATCGCTTTGCGTACGTGGGTTGACAATCTGGCCGGGTTGGCGAGTCGAACTCTTGGCAAGCGGATACACCCGTCATGAGCAAAAGAAGCAGTAGCCAAGACAGTGAGGTATAAAGTGACCCCGGCTGGACTCGAACCAGCGGCCTCGGGATTAGGAATCCCGCGCTCTATCCACCTGAGCTACGGGGTCGCCGGACAGGCTGCACGATCATGCAGCGGCGCCTCCGCCGCAACTCTAGAAGTAGATGCCGCGGGCGAGCGCGAGCCCGCCGACCAGCACCAATAACAGGGCCACGTAGAGACGCATCGCGCGGAGCGGCAGACGCCGCGCGATGCGGGGGCCGATCTGCCCTCCGAGCAATACTCCGGGTACCACGCACGCCATGATGCTGAAGATCGTGCCGCGCGTGTCTCGAAGCGCGTCGATGAGGGACGGGTTCAGCCGAGCGAGGGCGGCGATGAAGCTGGTGATGAAGACCACCGCGATGACGCTGCCTACCGCCTCGGCATGGTGACTGATCCGTTTGTGCGTGACGCACGAAGGGAGGATGAGCTTTCCGAGACCGACCGAGACGAGCCCGGTAGAGAAGCCACCGAGCGCGCCGAACAGATAGTTGATTCGCTCGTGGGACTGCGGTTCGCTCTCCCGGCGAGTCGTCCAGCGGTACAGCAGCACCCAGCCGCTGATCGAGACAAACACGCCGAAATAGATGAGGAGCAGTCGCGTGCTCACCAGCGGTACGAGGCGGGCGCCGGCGATGGCCAGCGGTACCGTCACCAGAAGGTATCTCTTGACGGGATAGAGATTGATCGTGCGTTGCCGGGCGTGACGGATCAGCCCACCGGTGGAACCGAACAGCATGGCCACCAGCGCGAGCCAGAAGGCGACACGCGGTTCGAGCCGGAGCCACATGAAGAATACCGGCGCCCAGAAGTTCGCGCCGGAGATCCCGGTGGAGGTGTAGAGCGTGGCGATGACGATCCCGACCGGCAGCAGATACCAGTAGGGAATCGGGTCGAACATGTCCGTCGGGCTCGAGGCGTCGTGGCAGTAGCCGGGCTCGACCCTGACGACTATTCGAGGACGATCTCGTGATCCAGCGCCTTGTGGAAGAAGTGCTCCGAGTTCGCCTCGACCGCGCTCACGTACTCCTCCATCGCGTCGAGCACCGGCGCTTCCTCCAGGTTGTACACCTCGCCCTGGAGCAGCTGAAACAGCTGCTGTCGGTAGTCCTTGTGCTGGATGAAGTAGGTGAAGATGGGCAGGACCTTGTAGTAGACCTTGATGAACTTGTACCAGATCGTGGTACCCCGTATGAGCACGCGTTCGTACGGCTCGAAGACGGCGCGGCTGAAGTCGTTCGTCTTGAACGCTTCCTCGATGCGCTCGGCAGCGATCTTGGCGCTGTAAAGGGCGACGCTCACTCCGGACGAAAAGATCGGATCCACAAATCGGGCCGCGTCCCCGATCAGCAAAAAGCCATCGCCACAGAACTGCTCCATCTGGTAGCTGTAGTCCCCCTCGGCCTTGAATTCGTTGATGCGCCGTGCGTCGCGCATGGCGCGTGCGAAGTCGGGCGCCTTCCCTAACTGTTCGTCGAACCAGGCCTCGCGATCGCCCTTGGACTGCTTGAACTCCTTCTGCTCGGCGACGACTCCGATCGATGTGATCTTGTCGTCGATCGGGATCTGCCACGCCCAGCCGCGGTGAATCGGCAGAAAGAAGATGTGAATATCATCCGCGGTTTCAACCGGACCGCGATCCACCCCCTCGAACCAGGCGTGGACCGTGAACTGGTTGAAGAGCGGATCCTTCTTGAGCCACCGAAGCTTCCGGCCCAACACTGTGTTGCGACCCGACGCGTCCACGACCACAGACGCAGGTACGGTGATCTGCTGTCCCGCGATCTCGACCTGCACGCCGGTGGCGCGTTGATTCTCGTCGAAGATCACCTCCTTTACATGCGCGCCCTGGTAGATCTGCGATCCGAAGCTCTCGGCGTGCTTCAGGAGCAGCAGGTCCATCTTCGAGCGATCGACGTGGTAGCTGTAGTCCTGGTTTATTCCCGGCTGGGGAAACTCTCTGAACTGGATGGCCACCGTGCCCGCTCTGCCGTGCGCATGCCAGGCCGCCCCATACTTCCGGACGAAACCCTCGCGATTCATGGTGTCGACGAAGTCGATATCCTGAAACACTCGGTTGGTCGAGGTGACGAGCGACTCGCCCACGTGGGGGCGTGGATGGTGGGCCTTTTCGAAAATGATGTTCGGTATACCGGCCCGAGACAGATAACAGCCGAGGGTTGAGCCGGCAGGCCCTCCTCCGACGATTACTACCGGATCCATGAGGGATCTCCTTGTCCGTGTCAGACATGTCCCGGTGCCGGTTGGGCGGCGCCGGACACCCAACGGGCGTGCCTGAACCGGTGGCTGCGATCAGCAAAAACCGCACCCGTCCGAGGAGGGGAGCGTTCAAATGATGGAGGATCCACCCGCCGTTGCAGATGCGCAGCGCTTGTCGCAGCGAGACTAACTGTCCCGTTGAAGCGCGCGTCACCAGCAGCGGCGCGCTCGATACATCCCCGACGCGCGTAGGGAGATCCGCGCAGCTCGAGTGGACTCTGGTGGCCCGAAACATGATGGCTGCGTCATCTGAACGCCCTGCGGGATTATCCGCTGGTTGTGGCTGCAGAGCTGTGGCTTTCAGGAAAGGAACGATGTTGGCTTCGTCGATCGAAAACAGGATCAAGGTGGCATTGATCGACTACCTGCAGGTCGACCTCGAGCCGGCCGCGATCCCGGACGACACGCCATTGATCGGAAGGGGACTGGGGCTCGACTCGGTGTCGATTCTTCAGCTGGTGGGATCCATCGAGAAGACGTTCCAGATCGAAATCCCGGACGAGGAGATCACCCGAGAACTGTTCAGCGATGTGAGCACCCTGGCGGAGTATGTGCGACGGAAGGCCGACGAGGCGCGCACGGGCTCCGCACGGTCGGCACGGACGGGTTGATCCCCTCTGCCCACCGCGACCGCGCTGAGGTAATCACAGGCAGTGGATGCTAAGAAGGAATCGACATTGCCACGCTTGAGGCGACTGCTGCGCCTGCTGCGCGAGTACGATCCAAAGGAACTCCTGTGGCTTGTCAGTCAGCACGCGCCGAGGTCGCTATTCCATTTCGACACGTTTGCGGTAACCCGGCTTGCAGGAGACCCGACACCGGTTCGCCATCCGACCGGGGCAGTCGTGCGCAGGGTCAAGCGGGAAGAGCTTCCGCAGCTCGCCTTCATCTTTCCGACCGGACTGGCCGAGCTTCAGCGCCGTTTCTCGCACGGCGATATCGGACTTGTATGTGAGGTTGGGTCGGAGATCACGGGAGTGCTGTGGATCGGAGTCGGCGCCCTGCGCGATGAAGCACACCAGTTCTGCTCGTTCGAAGTTCCGCCGGACGTGACCTGGACCTATGACCTGGCTGTGGTGGGGCAGTGGCGCATGCGGGGTGTGTTTCCGTTGCTGATCCACCACGCGCAGGAATACGCCGCCGTTCACGGATCGCCGAACATCTGTGGCTACACCAGCGCGTACAACGGAACGGCGCTTCGGTCCTTTCTTACCCTCGGCTTCCAGACGCTTCTGAGAGTTACGGTGGTAAACGTACTCGGGGTTCGCGTGCACCGGATCGCGTCGACGGATAGCTCGGTCACGGGGAAAATCAGAATCGGCTTGTTGTCTAAACCGCGAATCTCGTTGGCGACCTCCGCCCGGGCGCCGGCGGTGGCGCTAAGCAGTGGGTAACTCATGCACCGACCGCCGATTCCAGTTCTGTCCCGTCGAGACCGATTCGTGTTCCAATACCCCCCGTTCGCAACGATGGGGAGTTGCGCCTGCTGAAACAGCTGGGAGTCAACAGGAATTCGGCGAGGAGCTCACGCTGTTGGAATCACTCGGAGCGATTGAAGTCGCCGACGACGTCATCGAGGTCACCCACCTCGGCTGTCTGTACGCCGACAGCTTTCTGCGCGTCTTCTATCCGCCCGAGTTTCTGGCCATGGACGAAGTGTCCGTTGGAACGCCGGCGTTCGACACGTTCGACGGCGACTCGATGGGTGGAAGCAAACTGGTGGCGCTGATCAGGGAACGGGACGTGGCGGCGACCCCGTAGTCACCTTACCCTGATCTCATCTGCCCACCGGAGCCCGGCGCCTTCTACGACGTGGCGACGCGGCCCATCCGCTCCAGCTGCGCCAACCGACTCTGCAACGCGCGGTACTCCGGCAACTCGACCTTGCATCCGTGCGAGAACGGAAACGCCTCCGGCACCGCCCGAACCGGCCGCACTGGAGCCCCATTCCGGCGCATGAACGCCCTTATGCGCTGCAGCTCAGCGCGCGGGTCGAGGCAGGCATCGCGGTAGGACACGGACAGGAAACGGTGTCCGCCGACCATGGCACGTTCCCGCGCGATGTTGCGTTCCACGTGGAATACCTGCTCGCACACCTGATCGCCGATGTCCTTGCCGACCAGCGGCTGACACTCCGGCGGCCTGGCGCCCAGCCATTTGGGATAGGCGCTGCGGCGCGCGACCAGGATCGACTGCGCGGTGTCCCACGGATCCCGCTTCACGTGGATGAACAACGCGGACGGAAACACGCGGACGATGGCGCGAATACGCAAACTGAGCGTCGAGGTCTTGTTGATGAACGGCACGGCGAATACCTGCTCGGTGGCGATGACCGCCCGGCGTATGGCCCGGATCCGAGCCGGTGAAAGATCTTCGGGTTGAACGGGGCCATAGCGGTTGCCGAACAGACGCCCCCACAGCACCTCGCCTTCGGCTGGCGCCGCACGCCCATCGATCTGACCGTATCGGCTGGTGAATGGCCTCGCCCGGTATCGGCGGTCGGTCGGTAATGGACCGTGCAACCACCGTACGATGGTCCCACCGACGAGGGGCAGCGGATAGCCTAACCACGCGCAGGTTCCCGCCACCAGGTTGGTGAAGTAGCAGGTCGACAGGCCCCACGCGATCAGCTGTCGAACCAGTGTGGTGCCGGCCCGCGGCGGTCCGACCACGAAGGTCGGACTGAAGCGAAGGGACTCCCGGTCGAGTGGTGTGCTCTCCAGGACGGCAAGCCGTCTGAACAGCTGGCGGCGCACCGCGCGGCGGGCGGGAGAAATCGGCCGCGCACGCCGACGGGTTCGCGGGGAGGTCATCGGTGCGCGGAGTCCATCGGCTGCCAGCTCCATCGACTGAGCTCGAATGGCCCACCCTCCGCGGCCACCGCCCCGACGTAGCCCTCGCCGGGCTCCAGGCCCACGACCTCCCACCGGACCGATGGGCCGGCTCCACACCCCGATGTGACCGTCGGGGACGGCTGACGACCGCCCGAATCGATGTCCGCGAGCGCCGACACTCCGTCGCCTGTTCCCTTGACCGTCGCTTCCTTCCGGGTCCAGAGCTCGAAGAAGACGCGTGACCGCTCGCGGATCGGCGAAGCGTGAAAGCGCCGGCGCTCTGGCGCCGAGAACCAGCGATGGACGATCCCGGGCATCTCGCTCAGGGGCCGAATCGACTCCAGGTCGACGCCCACTTCTCGACCGAGCGCAATCGCGAACAGCGCGAGCTCTCCGGAGTGCGACAGATTGAACCGAACGTCGCGGCAGCCTGCCCGGGCCGAAAGCGTGGGCTTTCCGTATGGCCCGTAGGAGAAGACGAGCGCGGCAGGAGAGCGCCGCGTGTACGCGCCGAGCAGGATTCTCAGCCTGGCGCGAGCGACCACGAACCGCCGTCGATCTTTCTCGAAGCGAAACCGCGAGGCGCGCTCGCGCTCATCCGGGCTCAGGAGAGCCGCCAGCTCGTCGAGCGCAGGACCCTCCGGCTCCAGGGATGCGCACCAAACGTGCACGCACCCGGGCGATAGCTCATCGGCCTGCGGACGCACGTTCGGGCCCGCCGCCTGCCATGCGTGCATCGGGCATCGTGCTATCATGTGGGCACTCGCCTGACTGCCAGCGGCCAGACGGTCTCCGCCCATTCGCCGATCGCCTGGAAGAGTCTCGCCTGATGGGTCAGCAGGGTGAACTCATGATCGCACTCCGGAATGCACAGCACCCGGATCAGCTGTGAGTCCGCAGCCGGAGGGAACGGCGCCCCCGCGCGCACGCCGCTCTCGTACAGACCGACATGTCCGTGCGTGTACACGAACAGAAGGTGCACTCCACGCGCCTTCAGGCGCCGCACCCCCTCCTCCGCCTCGTGCCGGGGCGGCACGTCCATCACGAACCGGGTGTCTCGATGCCCATCGAGCTTTGCCCGCACTGTTCTCCAGGCCGGATGCCTGCCCCGCGCCACCCTCTTCCAGGCTCCCACGTCGAGGAGTCGCTTGCGTGCGCTCCACAAATCTCTGCCGTACTGACTCAGGGTGTACGCACGCGTCGGGTAGACGTACCCGTCGAGCATCGCGCTGCCGGCCACTCGCGAGTCGGCCAGGGCGACCCGAAACGCATGGTCGGCCCCCGAGCAGAGGCCGAGGACGACGAACCGGCCGACACCGGTCGTCTCTCGAAGGAGATCCATCATCTCGCGCGTGTCGCTCAGGCGAGCTTCCCGATACGGCGAGCCGTCCTGTCGAGCCACGCTGTCGCCCAGCCCGGAGACGTCGAACCGACAGGCCCAGAACCCGAGCTGGGCGAGTTGCCTGCTCAGCGTCACATAGAGTCGGTTTGGACCGACGCGGTGGATCACTCCGGCATTGAGCAGTAGAAAAAGGGGCCGATCAGGCGCCATCTCCGAGGGCTCGGTGACGATGCCCATCAATCCACCTTGTGCCCCGGCGCGGATCATCCGTTCCTTCAGTTCCCGCATCATGTCAGCCACGAGGCGATGCGGTGCACAACGCGCGCCGGAACCAACTCCCGCGACCACAATGCGTCCTTCTCCCAGATTCGCACTCCCGGAATGTGCTCGAACGCGACATCCGCTCCCGCCAGCGAGAAGCGCCCGACCAAATCCTCGTACTCCAGCCGCCGCTCGCCGACCACCACCAACAGACGTCCCGGAACACGCACGTCTACGGAGGTGAGGTCGACCGCGGCCAGCTCGGTCCGGAAGCGGTCGGTGAGGGGGAACCCGAACACGCCGTGTGCCGCTTCCCCGACTGCTCCATCCGCCTCCTCGACCCCTGCGCCCACCCCGTCCGCGGGCGCTCGGCTCCGTCCCCGCAGGAAGCGCAGGAACTCGCTGTGTCGCTCGGCGAGAGTGTCGAGGTATCGGCCACCCGAGACGACCGGATCCCACAGGACCACGTCTTCCACGTCGCCCATAAGGCGCTCGCTCGCGCTCATGGCCGCCAGCGTCGCACCGAGTCGAAGCCCGATCAGCGACACACGCGGCACGCCGGCGATTCCCTTCAGCTCATCGATGGCGATCGCGATATCGCGCTTCCATTGCTCGATCGTAGCCTCATGGCTCTCGCCGAAGGAGTCGCCGCTGCCGTAGTAGTCGAAGCGCAGGCACGGACACCCGGCAGCGGCCAGCCGGGTGGCCAACTGCCGAAACGCGCGGTGCGACAGGAAGTACTCGTCCCTGGCCGGATAGCAGAGGACGACGCCGAGCCGAGGCCGGTGCCCCTGTCGCGGCGGGTGAAACACGCCGAACAGGCGCCGGTCGGATGAGCCGAAGTGGAACGGATTCATCGGTTTCCGGGCAGGCTCGCTGCGACGCGGCGCCACAACCTGCGGCGCAAAGTGGACGGAACCGTCGAGTCCCCATCCCCACGCTCGAGGACGCACTGTGCGGCCAGTTGGCCCAACGTGCTCAGCGCCACGTCTCGTGGAGTGAGTGAAGCCCCGAGTCGCTCTTTGACCCGGAAGATCATCTGCATCGATAACAGGGAGTGACCGCCCAGGTCGAAGAAGTTGTCGTTCACGCCGACCCGGTCGATTGCCAGCGCGGCCTCCCAGATCTCGGCGAGTGCGCGCTCGGCTTCGCTTCGCGGCGGCTCCCAGCCGGCACCGCTGTCCTGAAACAGGTCGGGCGCTGGGAGCTCGTTGCGATCGATCTTGCCGTTCGGAGTCAGCGGCAGTGCGTCCAGAGTCACGTACACGGCCGGCACCATGTACTCCGGAAGCTTTGCCCGCAGCAGCGCTCGCAGCTCCGTGCCGGTCGGCTCGAGATCCCCGGAGGTCGGCACGATGTAGCCGACCAGGCGGACATCGCCCGGCCCGTATTGGCGGGCAGCTGCCACCGCCGCGGCCACTCGGGGATGACTCTTCAGACCCGCCTCGATCTCCGCGAGCTCGATCCGAAAGCCCCGGACCTTGATCTGGTGATCGAGACGCCACAGGTAGTCGAGATTTCCATCCGCGCGGTAGCGAACCCAATCGCCAGTGCGATAAAGGCGGGCGCTGCTTTCGGCGGCGTACGGGTCGGGCACGAATCGTTCGGCGGTCAATTTGCCACGGTTCAGATACCCTCGGGCGACACCGGCACCACCGATGTACAGCTCTCCGGGAACCCCGATCGGCACCGGCTGCCGCCGCCCGTCCAATACGTAGAGCCGGGTGTTGGCGATCGGACGACCGATCGGGACCGGCCCTTCGCCCGGCTCGACCCGATGGATGGTGGACCAGATGGTTGTCTCGGTCGGGCCGTACAGATTCCACAGCGCGCCGACGCGCGGCAGCAGTTGATCTGCCAGCTCCCTCGGCAGCAGCTCGCCACCGCACAGCGCTGTCAGATGCCCGTCGCCCTGCCAGCCCGCATACAGAAGCAGCCGCCAGGTGGCAGGAGTTGCCTGCATGACAGTGGCGCCGGAGTCGTGCAGTGCCTCGGCCAGCCGTCGTCCATCGGCGGCCACTTCGCCGCTCACGATCACCACCCGAGCGCCGACGCTCAGGGGCACGAACAGTTCGAGGCCGGCGATGTCGAACGAGACGGTGGTGACCGCGAGAAGGGTATCGGAGTCCGTCACGCCAGGCTGGCGGCTCATCGCGGTCACGAAGTTCGTGAGCGAGCTGTGCGCCACCTGCACGCCCTTCGGCTGGCCGGTGGAGCCGGAAGTATAAATCACGTACGCCAGCCGCTCGGCTCCGGAAATCGTGAAATCGTCCTCGGCCTCCCCGGCCACCGCTTCCGGCTGACGATCCACCGCGACTACCTCCGCCTGGTGTGGGGGCAGGCCGTCCAGCAGCGCGGACTGAGTCAGGATCACCGGCGCGCCGGTATCGGCGAGGATGAAGGCAAGCCGCTCCTTCGGATGCGCGGGATCGAGAGGTACGTAGGCGCCCCCGGCCTTGAGGATGGCCAGCAGCCCCACCACCATCTCCAGCGAACGGTCGATGAGTACCGCCACCAGCACGCCGGCGCCCACCCCATGCGCCTTCAGGTAACGGGCCAGCCGGTTGGCCCGGGCGTTCAGCTCGCCGAAGGTCAACGCCTGTTGCTCGAATTCGACCGCGACCGCATCGGGACACCGCGCCGCCTGCGCCTCGATCAGCTGGTGGACACCCTCCGCCCGGGCATGCTCGGCCTCGGTCGCGTTCCACTCCGTGAGCAGCTGCTGGCATTCGCGTGGCGTCAGGAGGGACAGGCCATCGACATGCTGGCCGGGGTCGGCGATCGCCGCCTGGAGGAGGATCTGGAAGTGATCCGCCAATCTGGAGATCGTCTCCGCACCGAACAGATCCGTATTGAACTCGAT
>CAZJXR010000013.1:31043-36577 GCA_964550085.1 uncultured Gemmatimonadota bacterium | reverse complement strand
CGTTCGGTTGGGCGGCATGACGGTGGGGCGGGCGCGCTACGAACCGGGCTGGAAGTGGTCCGTGGATGTGGGCCGCCGGATCGGGGCCGACCTGTGTGAGGTCGAGCACGTCGGCCTGGTCATCGCGGGTCGCGCGATGGTGGTGATGAAAGATGGAACCGAACACGAGCTGATGGCGGGCGACCTGTTCTACATTCCGCCCGGCCACGACAGCTGGGTGGTCGGGGACGATCCCTACGTCTCACTCCACCTGATGGGCGCCAGCGGCTACGCCCGCGGAGAGGAGTGAGTCAGCCGGTAAAAGCGTCCCTCGACATCCGGTGCTTGTCCATCAGCCGGTACAGCGTGGTCCGATCGATGCCGGCCTGACGCGCCGCCTCCGACATGTTCCCCTCGCTGCGTCCGACCAGGCGTGCCAGGTACTCGCGCTCGAACTGTTCGATGAGTCGCTGCTTGGCATGATGGAACGCTTCACTGAAGTTCATTGACCAGGCGCGGCGCTGCGGTCGCGACCCGGACTCGGGCTCCGGGGCCGGGATGGCGAGTCGATCGGCGGCGATGATCTCGCCCGGGCCACCGAGCACGGCGAGGTGCTCGATCACGTTGCGCAGCTCTCGCACGTTGCCGGGCCAGTCGTGGCTCATCAGGGCGTCGAATGCCTCGGCTGACAGCCGGGGTCGCGGGAGGTCGGGCCGATGATGAAGTCGCCACTGCTCGTCGAGAAACTGGGCTACCAGTGCGGAGATGTCTTCCCGACGCTGCCGCAGCGGCGGAAGGTGGATGGGGACGACCCTCAGTCGGTAATACAGGTCGGGCCGCAGGGCACCCTGTGCCAGCGCCTGCTCGGGTTGACGGTTGGTCGCGCTGATCACGCGCAGGTCGACACGGGCATCCTCTTTCGTGCTTCCGACCCTGCGGATCACACCGTCCTGGAGGACGCGCAGCAACTTCGCCTGCAGCTCCACGGGCATCTCCGCCAGTTCGTCGAGGAACAGCGTCCCCCCGTGGGCAGATTCCAACAAGCCCGGCCGATCGCGCACCGCGCCGGTGAACGCACCCCGCGTGTGACCGAACAGCTCCGACTCGAGCAAACCAGTCGGAAAGGCGGCACAGTTGATCGCCACGAAAGGTTTCGCGGCGCGAGGGCTGTGCTCGTGCACGCAGCGAGCGATCAACTCTTTGCCGGTCCCGCTCTCACCGGTGATGAAGACGGAGGCGTTGGTCGACGCAACCTTGATCGCGGTGGCGACCGCGTCGCGCATTGCCGCCGACACACCGACCAGACGAACGACCCCATCGATGAGGATACCGTCGCGTCGCCAGGTGCTGTGCAGGTTGCGCGTCTGCTCCAGCGCATGAGCGGCCCGTCGAACCAGGATGAGCAGGCTGGTGGCCGTGAACGGCTTCGGCAGGTACTCCCACGCGCCGGCTTGGAGCGCCCGCAGCCCGCCGTCGGCGGTCGCGTCCTCCGCGGTGACGATGGCTAGCAACTCGGGGCGCATCCCGCGCACGCGTTCCAGTAGCTGCGGGCCGCCTTCCCGATGCGCCTCTTCCGGGAGAAAAAGCACGTCCACCGCCTCGCGCTCCAGGATCCGCAGCGCCGCTTCCGCTTCTCCCGCCACCCGCACCTCGCACCCTGTGGCCCGGATCACCGCCGCGCAGGTTGCCACCAGCTCCGAATCCGGATCGAGCATGAGCACGTGGACGGGCGCTTGTCGCTCCGTCGATGTCGTCCCCTCTTCCGGTCGGCCGCTGCCGATGCGCCCCATCGAGCTCCCTCCTCGCTTTCCAGTCGGATTCGCACCCTGACACCCGTCCCGACCCGCGCCCCGCGTTTACCCCATACCCCGTTCCGGACGGGCATATACCTTGTCCGCCCCGACTTTGTTCCTTATATTATCCACATAGAACTTTTCATCGACGGCTGCTCTCATAGCGTGTCTGTTCCATATGGCAACCACCCTATACAGCCGGTTGAAGGAGGTTCGCGGCACGACGAGCACGCGAGCGTTCGCCCACCTGCTGGCCGAGAAGGGGGCATACCACGTCACCCATGCGATGATCGCCCGTTACGAGAAGGGCACGACCCCGCCGGCCGATTACATCGGTGCCGTCTGCATGACCTGTGACGTTCGCCCGTCGTGGCTCCTGCTCGGTGTCGGTCCGAGACACTGGGCGCGGGCCGAGGAACGTCACCGCGAGATGTTGGCGGCGGCCGCTTTTCTGCGCGAGATCGCCTTCTCGCTCGAGAAGGTGGCCCTCGCCGGTGGGGAGCCGCTCGAGCCGCGCCACGTCGGCGAGCGGTTGCTCGGCAGCTTGGAGGAGCGGCGAACGGAGCAGCTCGACGAGCTGGAGACGGCGACCGGCTTGAGGGCGCGGGGGCCGGCCGTAAAAGGACGCCGGGCCGGGGCCAGGAAAGGGGCGGAAGGGAGAGAGCGGAAGGGAAGGAAGAAGGGCCGGTCGAAGTGAGAGGTCTCATCGAGGCCCGGTAAAAGCGTGCACGACCATTTCAGAACGTATAGTACAAGATACGATACGGACTACCGTACGATGGAGACGCGAGTATACGAGCCGTCAGCGGACGGGGTCGGGGGCCGAAGTGCCGCAGTCGACCATAAAGGTGGTCTGCGCGGCGAGGGTGGAGACGACAGTGATGGTCCGCGGGTTGTTGCCGTCGACTACACAGTTGGCGGGGAGGCCGCTGAGGCCGACGAGGCGATCGCCGGGCGGGACGTCACGAATCACGACCGTGGCACGGGGGCCGATCGGAGCGGGCAGGGCGCCATCGACGGTGACAACCCACACCGGCCCCTCATCGGGGTGCCCGGTGGTGGTGGTCTTGACCTTGAGGCGACCCGGTGCGACCGGGGGAGGAGGGACGCCGGACGGGTCGCGGGGGTCGAGGATCTCCTCGCTGCCCGAGCGCGGGGCGCTGTTCCCGTCACCCCCTGCGGGAGAGGTGAAGCGCTCAGGATCGGCGCAGAAGAGCGCCGTCACGGGAAGCAGGATCAGAACGATCCTGCTCCAGGCCCGGCGGGTCGATGCTGCGTAAGCTGGCCAAGAGATACCCACGGGTCGCCAGGGCGCTCCGTAGCGATTCGAATAACTGTGCGTGTGAGGGAGTCTACCCGCTGAGGCGCTGAAAGCTCCCGCTTACCAGCGCCGCTTCCGCCGGGCGATGGCGATGAGAGACGTCGAAGTGAACTTGGACCGCCCCGTCGCACCGCTCGATGCCGGGCGGCTGGTCCGGTTCGAAGGGGCCCGGACGCTCGCTGCGGCAGCCGTGGGAGCGTCGGCCGCGGAATCCGCCGTTGCGCCGACGCGGGTCCCGGCTGGCGTCGAGACGCACACCATCACCCGGTTTCTTCCCGCCCCGATGGCTGCCTGGAGGGCCTCGCGCGCCGCGTCGATCAGGTCCGCATTGCGATCCATTTCGTGGCTGAAAGCTGACACCCCCGCGCTGATCGTGATCCCTGTTCCTTTGAGTCGAGCAGCGGATTCGACCGCTTTGCGGACCCGAAGCGCGAAGGTGAACGCGCCTCCGGGCCCGGTGTGCGGAAGAAGGGACACGAACAGCTTCCGGTCGTAACGGCCACTCACTTCCGCCACCCGAGTGTTGGAGTCGAGTATGCTGGCGACGGCCGCTTGGGCTTTGAGCGCGGCTCCCCGGCCGCGGCGCCCGCGGTACTCCTCCAGGTTGTCGATCTCGAACGCGACCGCTGCCAGCTCCTGACCACGCCGCGCCGCCGCCATATAGCGCATGAGGAACAGGTCGAGGATACGTCGGTTTGGGAGACCGGTCTCGGCATCCGCGTACGCCGCCTGTTCGTCCACCGACCCCTTGCGGCCGAGCTGCGAGAGGACGGCGATGCCCAGGCTTAAAGAGAAGAAGGCCAGCGCGGCGATGCCGAGCATTCGCCAGTCGATAGTCGTGCGCAACCAGGCCGTGAGCAGCGCGTGGCTGACCATCACCAGCGCCATGGTCGCCGCCGTCGCCACCGTCACCCCGCGCCATCCCTTGTAGTAGGCGAGGAGCAGGCAAGGAACGAGAGCCAGCGACCAAACGAGGGCGAGGTGCTCGCGGAGCGCCGTGGGCCATACGAGCCCGGCCATGGCCGCGACGATTAGCGCCAGAATGCCGATCGCGGTCGCGCTGGCCGGGACCGCTCCCGTGAGCCCATGTGCATACAGGTTGCGCAGTTGGCGCGAACGCACGGTATCAAACCTCCTCTTCCGGTACGCACCTCCACCCACTTGACGGATCCGAACGTGCCTTCGTCACACGAAAAAGCCTCCTCACAGCGGGACATTCGGAATCGGACCTTCGCCGTGCGAGACACTCCATTGCCGGTCTCCCGGGGGGGCGACTAGAGTGTCGCATGTCTGGCCGCGACCTGCCCCGCGCGCGACTCCTCGCGCTTCTCCAGGATCTAATTCGCATCCCCTCCCTGAACCCCATCCTCGTCCCGGCTCGTCCCGCCGGTGAGGCGGCCGTGGCGGAGTTCGCCCGGCATTGGCTGCGCGACGCCGGGGTGGACGCCTGGCTCGAGGAAGCAGCGCCGGGGCGGCCGAACGTGGTCGCGCAGGTCGGCGGCGACAACGGACCGACGCTGGTCCTTTGTGCCCACCTCGACACGGTCGACGCATCCGGGATGTCAATCCCCCCGTTCGAGCCCCGCCTGGAGGGCGATCGCGTGTACGGGCGCGGCGCCTACGACATGAAGGGCGGGGTAGCGGCGTCGATGGCCGCGATCGCGGCCATGGCAGGAGAGCCGCCAGCGGGAAGGGTGATGCTGGCCCTGGTCGCCGATGAGGAGGATTCCAGTCTGGGCGCCACCCACTTCACCCGGCACCACGCGGCGGACGGGTGCATCGTCACCGAGCCCACCGAGGAGAGGCTGGTCGTGGCCCACAAGGGTTTCGTGTGGTTCGAGATGACGACACGGGGTCGTGCCGCGCACGGAAGTCGCTGGGCCGTCGGCGTGAGCGCTATCGGACGCATGGCCACCGTGATTCGCGCTCTGGAAGATCACGATCGGGTCGAGCTTCGGGGCCGCACACACCCTCTGGTGGGACCGGCTTCGCTGCACTGTGCCCTGATCGAAGGCGGTAGCGGCATCTCGACGTACGCGGCGGAGTGCAGGATGCAGGTCGAACGGCGTACCGTTCCCGGCGAGGCGGCCGGGGATGTGGCGCGGGAACTGGCAGAGGTAGCGGCGCGGGCCGACCCTGAAGTCGAGGTCAGGATGAAGTTCGCTCGCGACCCGATGGAGTGCGACGCGGACGCGGCAGTCGTTCGGGCGATCCGCGGGGCGCTCGCCGACCACGGCGGCTCTCTTCCCGCCGACACGGGAGTGGCGTTCTGGACCGACGCGGCCATCTTCGCCGCGGCCGGAATCCCGGCCGTCAATTTCGGTCCGGTGGGGGAGGGTGCTCACGCCGCGGTCGAGTGGGTCGACCTCGCATCGGTAGAACGGTGTGCGCGGATTCTGACCGACGCCGCGCGACGATTCTGCTCCTGACCGCCCGCTCGC
>CAZJXR010000013.1:0-30943 GCA_964550085.1 uncultured Gemmatimonadota bacterium | reverse complement strand
AAGTCCCGCCCTTCCTCGATACTTCCGAGTGACACGGCGCCGGGCCGCGCAGTCTATACCATGTCGAGCGGCAGTCCACACAGCGGCAGCCCACATCCACAGAGGACCGACCCGTGCGTTCGCTTCGATTGCAGACCGCAACACCGCCCGAGCTCACGGGAGGCGTGCCGTGGAGCGCCCTGACGACCAGCCTTCTCGCTCTGGTCGTGGCGGGAGTCGCCGGCCTGGCTTGGCCATCGGCGCTCCGGGACTACTCGGCGATGGTGTGGCTTCTCGCCCTCATCCCCTCCTTCCTGCTTGCCTACTACAAGGGGTGGCGAGGGGCCGCCATCGCGTTCGCCGCCGGCATGGCCGTTCTCATGCTCAGCGAGGTGCTGTTCACAGGGTGGCTGGTCGATCGCGAGCCGGACTGGCGGCTCGTCGGGGCGACCGTGATCGCTCTCATTGCCGTCAACCTCGGGGTGGGGTTCCTGTCCCAGGGTCACCTGCGTCGTCGAGTCGACACGCTTCACTTTGCGTACGCCGACCCCGTGACGGGGCTTCCGAACCGCCGTCTGATCGACTTCTTTCTCACCCAGTATTTCGCCGAGGCACAGCGGGATCGCGGTCTGACGGTGATCGCCTTCGAACTGTACGGTATACCAGAACGGCCGCCACAGGGGCGGGCAGCAAACAACGCCGCCTGGGAGGAAGGCGCGCGACGGATGGCCGACATCCTGGCGGCGGGCACGAGGGACACGGACATCAGCGGTCGGTACGAGCAACGCGAGTTCGTCTCCCTGTTGCCGTTCACGCCGCTGCCGAAGGCCAGGATCGTGGCCGAGCGCATGCGCGGCGCGGTGGAGGCATCGCCGCGAATGCGCGAGCTCGGCCTGACGCTGGTCGCCGGTCTGGCCGAGTACACGCCTGCCATGACCGACCGGAGCCAACTGGTCGATGCGGCGCGGGCCGCGATGCACGCGGCCCGTCATGCCGGCGGCAACTGCGTGCGGCCCTCTGCGGAGGCGGACTCCGGACCCAACGGCCCCCTGGCAGCGTTCGTTCGCGACCTGACCGAAGGCCCGATCTGAGTCGAAGGCAGCGGCGCCCGGCCGGGACGGCATCGCTCTCTTGCAACTTCCTCCGGCCACCGGTCATACTCGACGTATGGCCGCCCCGCCCTTCGACGTCCACCGCGCACGCCACGAGACCCCCGGCTGCCGTAGCGTCATCCATCTGAACAATGCCGGAGCCGCACTTCAGCCCGCGCCGGTCCTCGAGGCGGTGCGGGCGCACCTCGACCTGGAGGCGGCGATCGGCGGGTACGAGGCAGCGGATCGAGCCCGCGACGCGGTAGAGCGGGTCTACGCGGCGGCCGCGCGGCTGATCGGCTGTCATCCTGACGAGGTGGCGGTCCTGGACAGCGCCACCCGCGCGTGGGACATGGCGTTCCACTCCATCCCCTTCGAACCGGGCGATCGGATTCTGACATCGGCCTCCGAGTACGCGAGCAATTTCATCGCCTTTCTCCAAGTAAAGGAAAAACTTGGAGTTCGAGTCGAGGTCGTGCCCGACGACGAGACCGGCCAGCTGTCGGTTGCCGCCTTGCGCGACCGACTCGACGAGCGGGTGCGGCTGATTGCCATCACCCACGTGCCCACCAACGGCGGACTGGTGAATCCGGCCGCGGAGGTTGGCGCCGTGGCGCGCGAGGCCGGTGTGCTCTATCTCCTCGATGCGTGTCAATCGGTCGGGCAGATGCCGATCGATGTCGCCGCGCTGGGCTGCGACATCCTGACCGCGACCGGTCGCAAGTATCTTCGGGGTCCGCGCGGCACCGCCTTCCTCTATGTCGGCCGCGACTGGCTGAGCCAGCTCGAGCCGCCTATGCTCGACCTCCACGCGGCCCGTTGGGTGGCGACCGACCGATTCGAGATCCGAGAGGATGCCCGCCGGTTCGAGAGCTGGGAGTCCAACCGCGCCGCCAAGATCGGGCTCGGGGTTGCGGTCGATTACGCCCTCGACTGGGGTCTGTCGCCGATCTGGGAGCGCGTTTCGGTGCTGGCGGACTCCCTTCGCGCGCGCCTGGCGGGCATACCGGGGATCAGGGTCCGCGACCTCGGATCGCCTCGGTGCGGCATCGTGTCATTCACGGTCGAAGGGCGGAGCGCGGCCGCCGTGCAAGAGGAGCTGGGGAGGCGCTCGATCAACGTCTCCGTGTCGTCGCGCGAGTCGACGCTGCTCGACATGCAACGGCGCGGGCTCGAGGCCGTGGTGCGGGCGTCGGTTCACTACTACAACGAGGACGCCGAGCTCGATCGATTATGCGAGATGCTGGAAGGACTCGCATGAGGCCGGCAGCAGGAGGCGCCCGGCCGGGCCGGGGGACGAGAACGCCTGCTGAAGTTCGCCGAGCCCGCGGCCAGTGTAGATTGGAGGGCGGAGTGCGGGATCGGGGATCGAGCCGGCGGCCCGACCCCCGAGTCTGCGCAGGACCGGACGGCAGACCGAATCGGGCCGGCGGTGATTCCACCGGGCGACGAGCAGGTTGAGACAATGAGCGGACCCGCGGAACAGTTGCAGGAGCGGCTACCTGGCCGAGCGGCCGCCGAAGGCGACGCACTGGTGGCGGAAGTCGATCGGCTGTGCGACGAGGCCGAAGAGCTGGCGAATACCTCCCCCGAACGGGGACTGGAGCTGAGCCGCCGGGCGTTCGAGATCGCCAGCCGCGCCGACTACGAGGCCGGGATGGCGCGCGCCGAGGCGGTGATGGGATTCGCCTATTACATGCAGTCCGATCTCGAGACCGCGCTCACCCACCTCGATCGGGCCCGGTCGCGCTCGGCGGCAGTCGGCACCGAACTGGGTCGAGCCAAGGTGCTGGCAGTACTCGCTCTCGTCCACCGAAGCCTCGGCAACTTCGACCAGGCGCTCTCGCACGCCCGTCAGGGGCTCGAGACCGTGCGCCGGACGAAGGACAAGACGTGGGAGGCATATCTCCTGTACGGTCTGGGGGGCGGGTACCAGGACGTCGGTGATCACGCGCTGGCCCGCCGATACTACGAGCAGACGCTCGAGCTGATAGAGCAGCTGCCTGACGAGACGAAACAGCGCGCGATCATCGGCGCGCGCGCCCTGGATGGTCTCGGGACGGTATACGAGAGTCTCGGCGATCATGCCCGCGCGCTCGAACACGAGCTGAAGGCGCTCGAGCTGTTCCGCAGCGCGGGCGACCGCCTCGGCGAGTCGCGGGCGCTCAACGACCTCGGACTCGTCTATCAGAGTCAGGGTCTGTACGCGCGCGCCCTGGAGTGCCTCGAGCGGAGCCTGGAGCTGCGCCGCGAGATCGGAAACCGCCACGCCCAGAGCACCAGCCTCCTCAACGTCGGACGCTTGCATCTCGCGCGACAGGATCCCGAAGCGGCCCTCTCCGTTCTCCATCCTGCTCTCACCCTGGCGATGGAGATCGAGGCGAAGCCGCGCATCGCTCACGCCAACCTCGCCCTCGCCGAGGCATACGAGATGAAGGGCGACGACAACTGGGCCCTTGAGCACTATCGCATCTACCACCGCGTCATGGAGGAGGTCTCCGGCGATGAGGTCAAGGCGCGGATCCGCAACATGCAGGTGGCGTGGGAGGTGGAACGCGCCGAAACCGAAGCGGAGCTGTTTCGGCTGCGAAACGTCGAGCTCAAGCAGGCCAACGAGGAGCTCGAGCGCCTGCTGGGAGAGCTGCGGGCGACTCAGGCCGAGCTGTTGGAGTCGAAGAAGATGGCGGCCTTGGGCTCCCTGGTGGCCGGTGTGGTGCACGAGCTGAACACCCCGGTGGCCGTCATCAAGAGCTCCGCCGACGTCGTGACTCGCTCGGTAGCGACCATCAGCCGGTTGATGAGCGAGAGCGAGAAAGGACAGGGAGAGGGGCGGCGAGGTGGGCTCGAGCGTGCCCTCGGTGCGCTAGAGGAAACCGGGCGGATGGAAGAAGCAGTCAAGCGCATAGTGGGCATCGTGGAACGGTTGAAGAGCTTCTCTCGCCTCGATCAGGCGACGGTCCAGGCAGTCGACATCAACGAGAATCTGGACAACATTCTGGCCCTGATTGGACACGAATTCGAAGATCGAATCGAACTCGTTCGAGAGTACGGTGATTTGCCGCCCGTGGTGGCGGCTCCGCTGGAGCTGAATCAGGTGTTCACCAATCTGCTTTCGAACGCCGCCCGAGCGATCCGGGACGAGGGCACGATCACTTTGCGCACATGGACCGATGGGGGCTTCGTCCACCTCCGTATCGAGGACAGCGGTGTGGGGATGCCTCCGGAGCTCGTGGAGCGCATCTTCGAGCCAAGCTTTACACGAACCGGATCGCGAGTAAAGGCGGGACTCGGTCTGTTTGCCGCTTACAACATCATCCGCAAGCATCGGGGACAGATCGGCCTCGAGAGCGAGCCGGGTCGGGGGACGGCCGTCTCGATTATGCTTCCGGCCGAATCGACATACAGGAGCGGGCGCGAATGAACGTCGAAGAGCTCGAAGCGATGCCCACGCGGCGGACGGGTCGTCGGACGTTCCTGCTGTTCCTGCTCGGGATCGCGGTCGGGGTGGCCGGCACGCTGCTCCTGCCTCGCTACATGGCGCCGTTTCTTCCGGCCGGACTACGGGGCGGGGAGCGCGTGGCAGGCCTCGTTCTCGACACACGCCGCGAGGACGGAAAGCTGCTCCTCACGGTCGACACGAATGGCGGCGCCATTCTGGCGACTTTCAACCGGAAGGTGGCGGAGGTCGAGCTGCTCGTCGGGCGCGGCGACTCCATTACCCTGGCGCTTTCCGCCTACGAGCCGTTCGTGTCCGACCCGGCGATCGCGGCGGTGCGCAAGGCGAGCGACGCGCGCGCCGGGCAGAGAGCGGACGATCCGGCGAACCGCGCGGCGCTGCCGACAGCGGCGGACACAGTCGGCGTTTCGGGAGCCGCGGGCGGTGTCGGCGGTTCCGAGACCGCCGACAGCGTCGAGCTGTCTGAAGAAGTGGACAGCGTCGGGCTCCCGGAGTCGCCGGAGAACGAGACGCTCTCCGGTAGCTGAGCTGGCGTACGGTGGCGTCTCAGCTCGGACGGGGTGGCCCGGCGGATTGTGAGGTCTGATCGGGCGGCACGGCCCCGGGACAGTAGCGGTCGCGCCTCCGGGTCAGGTCACGCACCACCGCCTCGGTGAAGCCCGCTTCACCGCTCTGCGCCCGCAACCGCTCGCGGTAGACGGCTATATCCACCAGCTCCAGCCGGACTCTCACCGTCTTGAACAGGCGTGGGAAGGTCTCGCCCGGCGCCTGGACGTGATGGAGACCACCACTGTAGACGATCAGCATGCGTCCGTCGTGGATGCCCCGCAGAATGTCGGCGATGCCACCCCGCACGGTCATCGGGCGACCCTCGGAATCGAGTCCGGTCAACCTCTTCATGCGACCCTCCGGCAGGATGACGACGATCGCCTCGGGGTTGCCGATCCTGTTCAGCACCTCCGTCCACGTCTCGTCACGCTGTCTGGTAATCGAGACCACGTCCCGCGCCACGAGGCGAAAGAACCATCCGACGACCGGCCGCTCGATCGTCTTCCGCGCTACGGGTACGACGCCGTTGCGCGCGATGTGCCGGAGCAGACTGTTGGGAGCGCCGGCTGCAAAAATCGGTTCGTACAGGCTGGTGTGATGCAGCATGGCGATGAGCCGGATGTGGCGCCACGGATCCGGGGGGACATCACCGACCCAACGCACGACGAGTCGGAAGAAGAGCTTGCTCAGTCCCTTGACCACCAGGAGGAGGCCAAAGCTGAACCAGCTGCGCAACCCTCCGCGCAGGGTCGAGTTACTCGCCATATGCTCGTCCGGCCTGTCGGATCGCGGCTCTCTCCCGGAGCTTTTCTGACCTCGTGCCCCGGCTACGATTCGACGGCTGGCGCTGGTTGGCAAGCGGTCACCTCCCCTTCGTCGCGACGGGTGGTGTGAGTTACCTTCCAGCCCGGGATGGTGGCCGGTGGTCTCGCCGACCGCCGTCCAGCTCGGCCGGTCGTGAGTCCGCGGCTGCGAACGCGCCCCCACCCCAACCGGCAGGCGGTCAATGAACTGGAACAGGCTCGCCGTTGCAGCGCTCACGGCCTTCGTGGTCCTCCTGCTGCTTAACTTCGCGGTCTACCCGCTGCTGTCACCCGACCCCGCGGAGCTGTACGCGAACGCACGCCCATCTCAGCACTACCTGTTCACAACGCTCGGCTGGCTCGCGACCGCCCTCCTGCTGGCGTTCATCTATCCTCGCGGCTATCAGGGGCGGTCACCCTTCATGGAGGGATTGCGATTCGGAGCGCTGTTGGGCCTCCTGATGTCGCTGCCGCAACAGCTCTTTGTGTTCGCTCATACCGAGATCCCGGCCGGTGACCTGTCTCTGTCGGTGGGGTGGACGACCGCCTCGTGGGCTGTCACCGGCGTTGCCATCGGGCTCGTCTACGGCCGGGGGACGAAGACGACCCGTCCCTCGGTCGATACTTCCGCCGAGGCGGACTGGATGTCCGGAGGTCCGGAGGGGGGAGGGGAATCTGCGGCGGCGGAGACGATAGATCGGTCGACCGGCTCGTCGGCCGAGGATCCCGAAGCCCTCGATCCTCGCGATTGAGCCGGTTTCGGCGAGCCGCCGGGCGACGCGCGACCGGGATGGATCCCAGCCGACGCGGGCGTGTAGACGACAACATCTCACTGTCGGAGTCACCTGGAGCGGATCCGGGACGACAGGGCTGACGGGAGTTCGCATGCGACTGGATCGGCCGTCACGCGCCGCAGTGCTCTTCGCGCTCACCGCCTGTGCGTGCGACGGCGCCGACCCGAGTGGCCCGGCGCAGCCAGTCGAGCCGCCCCCCAGTGATCTGATCCTTTTCGAGTCCGACCGCGACGGTAACGTCGAGATCTACATCATGCCGATCGATGGCACCGACCCCGTTCGTCTCACCGATCACCCACGCTTCGACGAGTTTCCGAGCGCTTCGCCGGATGGGGCCCTGATCGCCTTCGACAGCGAACGCAGCGGAGACTTCGAGATCTATACCATGCTTCCCGACGGCAGCAGCCTTCGCAACGTGACCCGCAACGGAGCGACCGACGTCCTGCCGGCGTGGTCGCCCGACGGGACGAGAATCGCCTTCACCTCGGCGCGCGACGGAGACTTCGAGATCTACACGATGAACATCGACGGGGGTGACCTTCAGCGGTTGACCAACAATCCCGCCCTCGACAGGAAACCTGCTTGGTCCCCCGACGGCCGGTTCATCGCGTTCGAGAGCGATCGCGATGGAGACTTCGACATTTTCGTGATGAGGCAGGACGGTTCCGAGGTCGAGAACTTGACGCGGGACGCCGGCCTCGACCTCAGTCCAACATGGTCGCCGGACGGCCAGCAGCTCGCGTATGCGAGCAACCGCAACGGCAACTTCGAGATCTACGTGCTCGATCTCACCGAGCGTAGTCACACGAACATCACCAACACGCTCGGCAGGGATACGGATCCTGCCTGGTCCCCCGACAGCCGGTTCATCGCGTTCACGAGCGCGCGCGACGCGAACTTCGAAGTCTACGTGATGAAGCCGGATGGAACCGGGCTGCGCAACCTCACCAGCGACCCCGCCTCCGACAAGCGGCCCGCCTGGGCCAACTGAGCTCAGAGCGGCTCGCTCGCCGCACGTACCTCCTCGGATGTGAGCCCGTACAGCGGGGGCGTCGGCACGTCGAGCATGCCGAGCATGAGGTAGATCTGTCCCCGGTGGTGCACCTCGTGCTCCACCATTGCCCGCAGCCATTTCCAGCTGGTGATCGCGATGCCCGCCGGCGTGCGGCAGCGGCGGGCGAGTTCCGCATCGCTCAGCGCTCCGATGATCTCCGTGGCCTCGGCGTGCAGTCGCTCGAAGAACGCCATGACTGCAACATGGCCGCTGGCCAGCTCCTCGCCATGTCCGGGGTAGCGGCTCGGTCGCCCGGCGCAGTTCTCGGCGAACATGAAGCGCTCGGCGGCGGCGAGGTGGCGGATCAGATCGCCAAAGCTGAAACGCCCCGGCGCGTAGCGCCATTCGATGCGGGGCGGCGGAATGCAGGCGATCACTCTGCGCGTGCGCTCACGTATACCCTCGAAGTAGTCCAGGAACTGTGCGGCCGTCTCCACCTTCATCCGTTCACCTCCGGGCGTTGTGCCTCCTTTGCGCCGTAAACTAGAGTGATTGGGGGCGAGCGGCTGGACCACGGGCCGATGGGGCAGGGGCGATGATGGGGTCGGAACGTACCTCGAGACGAGTGGGAGTCTTGCCACCGAAGTGCACGTCAGGACGGAATCGTCTGTCACGCCGGAAGCGTGCGTCACGACGAAAGCGAGCGTCGAGACCGAGGCAGGGCTCCATCCCGCTGCTGGTTGCGGTCGTGGTGCTCGCCTGTAACCGGACGACCAATGACACACAGCAGCCGGCTCCCGAGCCCGGACTGCGGGCCGTGCTGCTCGGGACCGGCACCCCAAACGCGGACCCGCGGCGCTCCGGGCCGGCAGTCGCCATCGTCGCCGGCGACAGGTCGTACATCGTGGACGCGGGTCCGGGAGTCGTTCGCCGGGCGGCCGCCGCGGCCGAGCGCGGGATCCAGGCGCTTGCTCCCGCCCAGCTGCGGACCGTGTTCCTCACCCATCTGCACACCGATCACACGGTTGGGCTACCCGACCTGATCTTCACGCCGTGGGTTCTGGAGCGGGACGTGCCGCTGACTGTCATCGGTCCGCCGGGAAGTGCGGCGATGGTGTCGCATCTGCTGGCGGCGTGGCGGGAGGACATCCGCATCCGCATCGACGGCCTCGAGCCGGCAAACGAACAGGGCTATCAGGTGGAGACGACGGAGGTTTCGGGAGGTTTCGTGTTCGACGACGGAACCGTCCGGGTGACGGCGTTTCCGGTCTCACACGGCTCGTGGCCGGTGGCACTCGGCTACCGGTTCGACAGCGGGGAGCGCTCGATCGTGATCTCCGGTGATACGCGACCGACCGACACGGTCGTCGAAGCGTGCTCCGGGTGCGACGTCCTCATCCACGAGGTGTACTCGAACGCCGGTTTCCGCGGTCGGACGCCCGAATGGCAGACCTACCATTCGAGCTTCCACACCTCGGCTGCCGAGCTCGCCGAGCTTGCCGGCCGCGCCAGGCCGGGTCTCCTCGTCCTGTACCACCAGCTGCTGTGGGGAGCGACGCCGGGCGAACTGGTCGCCGAGGTGCGAAGCGGCTGGGACGGACCGGTCGTGTTCGGCGAAGACCTGGACGTCTACTGAACCGGACCGGTCGCATTCGGCGAAGACCTGGAGGTCTACTGAACCGGACCGGTCCCGTCGCTGAACTCGCTGAAGGCGGGGCGCGTCCGGGCTACTGCGCCAGTCGCACCAGAATGTCCGCTGCGACCTGCTGGAACACCGTCTGTAGCTCGGCGGCCGACGGGGCGAAGTACGCCTTGCCCTGCGGCTGCGACGGGTCGGTCATGCCGTTCTCGTTCGCCAGCACCTGCAGGTAGGCCATGTCCGGCTGCAGCAGCGGGTCGCTGGCGGCCGGGTTCCCTAGCCCGATGGCGTACAGGAAGAAGCCGGCGGCGCGGATCTGGTCGGCCTGGTCGGTTCCGTTGATCCGCGCTTGATCCCGGATGGACGGTCCCGTCCACACCGTGAAGCAGGTGCTGAAGTTCTGACACCCGCTGGGGCTCGCCACCTGGTCGGTGGGGAGCTGGTCCGGGTTGTTGAAGTATCCACGCATGCGGCCGTTGTTGTGCGTCGTGTACACGGCCATCATCCGGTCCTGGCCGTTGATCATCCCGCGCAGCGCCGTCGGACGGCCATCGGTGAAGAAGACCACTACCTTCACCGAGCGCTCCCGTACATTGGCGCCCTGCATCTGGAGCAACGCCAGGCGCAGGCCCTCGCCGGTGTTCGTGTCCCCGCTCGACTGCATGTTCAGGATCTCCGTCTCGACTGCCGAACGAAACGGCTGGGCTAGCATGAACCGGTCGGTGGCCCGGATCTGGAAGGAGACGAGCCCCATCTGGTCGATCACGTCATCGAAGTTGTCCTTGAAGGTGATCGCCGCCTGCTGCAGGTCATCCCAGGCGCCAGCGCTTCCGAGCGAGCCGGACTGGTCGAGCACCAGCACCATGTCGATCGGCGGGACGGCCGCGACTGCCTGCGAGGCGACGGTGATCTGGTCCGGACCGAGCATGCGCATCAGCACGGTCGGCATCGTCTGCGTGGCGGTCATGGCCACCGTTTGCTCGCCGTCGACGTTCGTCCCGAAGCCGACCGTCAAATTTACGCCGTTCTGACCGTCGACGACGTCGTTGGCCGCCGCAACCGAGATCGCTCGCTGATAGGCGACCGGCTGCCCCAGCCGGAGCGCTCGGGCGCCGGCCAGAGAGCCACCGTCCACTGCCCGCGACAATTGCGTGCGCAGGACGTAGGCGCGCGCCGGATCGATCGCCAGAGCGGCGGTGCTGATGATCGCGACCATGCTAACCGCGACCAGGGCGACGGTCGCTCCATGCTCCTCGGCCGCAAAGCGGCGACGAATGGCGCCCGCGACACCGACAAGTCGCTCAATTCCCACCGTTGGCGCCCTGGTGCGCATCTTAGAGCCCCTCCACCGGCCTCAGAAGACGGTTCGTTCGTACAACGTGTCAGGCAGTGCGGGCCCGATGAGATTGCCAAGCGGTGTCAGCTCGGTATACCGGTAGAAGATCTCGACCTCGTACACGTCCTGGCCGTTCGACAGGCCCCATGCGCTCACTCCCTGCGCTGGATTGCCGACCGTACCGATTCGACTCGTGCCGATGTAACCGGGCGACGCCACCTGGTTGACCACCATCGCCGTTCCTCCCTGCACTTGCACGCGGGTCACCACAGTTCCCCCGAACGACGCTAGCGAGATGTCTCCGCCGTTGTTGGTGACTACGGACAACGTCGTGTCGAGGCTCGTGCCGCGGGCCGCGATGTTGGCGCCCTCGCGGCTCAGGCTCGCCATGGTGTGCACGATGCTGTACGCGTTGCCGAACTCGATGGTCGCGAATGCCATCGTCAGCAGGACGGGGAGGATGATCGCCGCTTCGGCCAGCTCCTGGCCGCGCTCTTCCCGCAGCAGCCGACCGAGCCACGCTCGACGACGCGCGCGCGAGCGATGAGGGTGCTGATGGCGTGCGGCGCGACGGGACACGACGGATCGGGGACTACGGGAAGAACGGTTCATTTTTCATCGCCATGGAAATAGTGAAGTCCACGTATCCGGGTGGAAAGAACTGCTTCACCGGTGGAACGACGAAATCGTACCGGAATACGCTGGTAATGTTGACCACCTCGCCCGGCAGACCCCCGCCTGGCGGATTGATGGAGATCTGGTTCACATCGACGTTGAGGCCTAACGCCTTGTCGAGGATCACCTGCTTGATCGAGGCGACCCGAGTCATCGGATTTCCCTGCACGTCGTTCAGCACGTTACCCGTCACCGCGAAACGGGCCGCTTCCCGCACGGCGTGTTGCAGGGTGAGGCGCGAATAGTAGAAGCGCCCGAACTCGAATACGGCCGAGAACAGGATCATCAGCATGGTGATTACGAGGGCGAGCTCGACGATCGCCGACCCCCGCTCGCGACGCCGGAGCCGGGCTGTCCAGCCGGCCCGCCTCGCAACTCTCCGTCGCGGCTCTGCGCGCGCGACTCGTTCCGCGGATCTGTCCATAGGTCCTCCTGAAACCGGGTCCCCGGCGAGGCTGCGTTCCGGCGCCGCCCGGGGTCTGATGCGCACCTACGTACGCATACGAGGTACCAGCAGCCGGGTGGGAGGGCGGCCGGTCGGCCTTCCTGTCCTAAGTCGTTCGGAAACAACCGCTAGAGGGAGGTCGAGATCGCCCACAGGCCGCCGAGCCGGGCGGTTGGAGCTTGGGCGCGGCCGATCGGTTGTGCAAAAAGTTGTGCGCTTCGCAGCCCACGGCCATAGCCGCCTCGCCGCGGCCGGGGTTAACGTGAGCGGGCCTCGCGCCCGGCCGGCGCTCGCGCGCGCTGGCGCGAACGTCTGACCACGATCCGGGAGGAAGAGCAACGATGATCTCCGCGACCGTCTACAAACTCCTTCACATGGTGGGTATCCTGCTCGTGTTCCTGGCTCTGGGGGGCGTGACCCTCCACGCCATCAATGGAGGTTCTAAACAGTCGAACCGGGCCAGGCGGCTGGTGGCGATCACACACGGATTGGGAATCATCGTCATCCTGGTCGCCGGATTCGGGCTCCTCGCCCGTACCGGTGCGATGGCGCAGGGAGGGGTACCGCCGTGGGCGTGGCTCAAGGTGGTGATCTGGCTGGTTCTCGCCGGCCTCATCACGGTTCCGTACCGAAAGCCCGAGTGGGCACGCGGACTGTGGCTGGCGCTCCCCTTGCTCGGCGCGCTCGCCGCCTACGCGGCCCTCTACAAGCCGCTCTGAGCCTCGGCACCCCTCCCGAGGTCGGCCTCCACCACCGGAACCATGGCCTCGAGGATCCTCGGCACCGCCTCGCGCGCACCGCCGGAGTAGTAGCCGATGGAGCCAGCCACGTAGCGCCACTCGTTGTTCGGCCGGGGCACGAGCACGGTCACTGACAGAACGACCAGCCGCTGCGCCCCGGTCACCACCGGGAGGCCGATGACCTCGACCACGTAGTGCGGTTCCTCCCCGCTGCGCGGGGTGTACAGTCCCCGCGTCTGCAGCTGGAGCACTTCGGAGCCCAGAAATACCTGAACCGAGTCGACCCAGGCCACGGTCGCCCTTCGCTGGGAATCGACGGCGCCCGCGGATTCTCCCGCCTGCAGCTCTCCCGGAAACTGTAATTCGATCACCGTTCTCTCCTGGGCACCGACGGGCGGCGAGAACGAAGACAGCGTCACGAGGAGAAAGAATGAACGACGCACTGGTACGCTCCCGAGCTGATGATTCGCCGATGGGCCGAAGCGGACGGCCCTCTACCTTGACGAGACGGGAGAGGTGGGGGTTACAGCCGGTCCTTAATGAGCGGCGGGCGTCGGCTTTCGGCGATATGTCAGCTGCATGACGCGGAATTCGGAGCCGTCATCGGTGATCTCGTAGTGTTCATACACCCGTTCGCCGCCCTCGGCGATGCGGTCGACGCTCTTCACGCTCCGCTGCGCGCCGGTGACCGGGTCGGTATACTGGCCTTGCATCACGATCGCGTCGGCCCCCCGATCGTAGTTGCCGGACAGAACGAAGATCCCGGTGCTCATGTTGTCGATCCACACCGTCACGTACTTCTCGTCGACGTTGTCGTATCCGGTGATCCCCATGCCGTGGAATTCGTCTCCCCACAGCTCGCCGTCCAGCTCCTCGATCAGATACCGGTCTCCGAGCGCCATTCGCATCGCCGACGAGTGGGTAGCCGTGACCGGATCGGCCCCCGGTTCAGCCCAGAACCTCCCGGCAACCGTGTAGGATCCGACCAGTTCAGCGAGACGCTCGTGCTCGGGCCCCGGCGTCGATGCGGCGAGATAGGCAGCCAGCTCCTCGGCCGCGCGGCCTCGCTCCTCCATCTCACCATCCTGCGCCGGCGCCGTGGAGACACCGGCAGTGGCGGCTGTCACCGCCAGCACGAAGACGCGCAGAAAAAGACGTCTCATTCGAAGGCTCCCCGTTTTCCGGCCCCGCCGCGATGGTGTATCCGAAACCTGCCTCTGACGGGAGTACCGTCGTCTGCTAAGCTAGTTTCGTCCCTCGGGCGGTGACAGGCCGGTGTGGCGTGCAGACGACACTCTCCGGGCCGTCCTGGAAGGTTCCCGGGTATTGAAGGGCGCCGCCTCTTTTGGCGGACGGCGGTCCCGCTGGGGCCTACGAAGGCCGTCGCGACCGGTCGCAGACCCGATCACCACGGCCCGAAGGGAGCCGGAACGGATGGTGCAGTTTTGCACACGGCCCGGCCCCGGCAGGCGTCCGAACGAAACGGGGCGAACGGAGCGATATGTCGAAGACGGTACTCGTGCTCAGCGGTGGCGGCCTGCGCGGACTCGCGCACGTCGGGGCGTGGCGTGCCGTGTGCGAGAGCGGCATCCGTCCGGACCTGGTGATCGGGACCAGCGTCGGTGGTGTCATCGGTGGAGCGCTCGCCAGCGGGCGCCCGGTGGCCGAGCTCGAGGCACGGGCACGCGCCGTCGCCGAGAAGGACATCGCGGTCGTGGACCGGCGGGCGATCTGGATCAACGGCGTGCGACGCCCGGCCCTTCTGCGCGGTGATGTCCTCCTGTCGTTCGTCCGGGAGCTCATTGCCGTGCGCCGTTTTGCCGATCTCGAGATCCCTCTCCTCGTCAACGCGGTCGACGTCGAGTCCGGGCAGCTCGTGTGGTTCGGGACCGGGGGCCGCAACGATGTGGACCTCGCTACGGCGCTGTGCGCGAGTTGTGCGCTGCCGGCTTTCTACCCTCCCGTCCTTATCGGGGACTCGTTCTTCATCGACGGCGGCGTGCTGGACACGCTACCGCTGGCCCAGGCGACCGATGCCGGCGCGGAGTGGATCATTGCCATCGATGTCACCAGCGATGGGTTTCGACCCGGGCGTCAGGTGGTGGCTGGCGGCATGCTCAGCGTCACCGAGCGAGTATTCGGTCTGGTTGCCAACCACCGTCGCCGCCAGACTCTCGAAAGTTGGGCCGGACCTCGCCTGACCCATGTCCGACCACGGGTGGAGGGGATACCTGGCTTCGAGCACGGTTTCAACGACTATCTCGTCGATGAAGGCTACCGCGCCACCCGCGAGGCCCTCGCCGTCGCCACTGCCCGGGCGGACGCTCCCCGAGGAACGGTGGGTGGAGAGCGAACGGACGCGGTCTCGGCTCGAGAGCGGAACCAGGCGGCGGGTCGAAAGCGGAGCCAGGCGGCGGGTCGAGGACGGACCGACGCGGCGACCGCCTGAGCCGGCGGAGGTTCAGTCGATCTCGAAGCGGAGCATCCCGTGTGCCCGTCGCAAGAGCTCGACGACTACATCCCGCCGCTCCGCCCGCGCGAAGACGAAGCCGAGGTACCGGTTCCCCTCGGGCGGCGGCTCGACAGGGGAGCCCACCGGAATGCTGATCACGACGTCGTCGATGCCCGCAAGCGAGCGAGCGGCCTCCACTCCCGCCACGCTCTTCAGCACGCCCGCACGCGGAATGGGCAGCATCATCACGCCGCTCGCCGTCTCCTCACGCTGCGGGCTGCCGATCGGGAGTCCCAGCGCGTGGCGCAGAATCAGCTCTTCGAGGCTGCTTCCGCCGGCGAACCGCAGCGCGCGACCGCACAGACCACCGATCGAACGGGCGGCCACGTCGATCACCCACACGCCCTCCGGATTGATGCGCGCCTCCAGATGGAGCGGCCCGCGCTCGAGTCCGAGCGCCTTCCCGGCCCGGGCAGCGGTCTCGCGCAGCGCCGCCAGGGCGGGCCCGGGAAGGACCGAAGGGGTCACGTAGATGGTCTCCTCGAAGAAGGGTCCGACGAGAGGGTCCGGCTTGTCGAACACGGCAAGCACGTGTAGCTGGTCGTCGGCGAGCAGGCCCTCGAGCGCCACCTCATCGCCTTCGACGTAGCCCTCGACCAGGACCAGATCGGCCGCCTCGCCACCCCGGCGAGCGATGTCGTCGCGGCGAAGCAGACGCGAGATCCGTTCGAAAGCTTCAACGAAGGCGGGTCGGGTGTCGGCCCGAACGATCCCCTGGCTGGCCGAGAGGAAGACCGGCTTCAACACGCACGGGTACGGGGCGCGCCGCGCCACGGCGCGCGCGTCGTCGTGGATGGAGGCGAGCACAGTTGGAGGAGAGGGCAGGCCAGCGTCGCGGAGCCGCTTCCTGGTGATATGCTTGTAGTGCGCTGCCTTCGTCGCCCGCAGGTGGTTGTGGGGCAGTCCGAGCCGTCGAGCGGCGGCGGAGGCGAGCAGGGTGGCGCTGTCGTCGACCGACAGGACCGCGTCGACCGGGTACCGGGCCGCGAACTCCTGAACCGCCTCCACCGAGGCGTCGATGGCGACAAAATCGAGCACGATGGAGCTCCCGGGCGCCAGATCGGCCAGTGTCTGCTCTTCGTCGCAGCCGATGACGGCCTCGATTCCGAGCCGTGTGGCGGCGGTCAGAAAGTCCGTCGCACGGTAGGTAGTAGCGGACATGAGGAGGAGGGCGCGCGGCTTCGGGGAGCCGCCGCGGGTGGCTGCAGAGGTGCGTTCAGTCTTGGGGTCGATCGTTCGTACCTCGGAAGACCGCCTCCAGCATATCGGCGTCCGTCGGCTCGAACACCGCGCGAGCGAGGTCGGGTGCATCGGCCGGGACCGGCGCGGCGTTCGATCGATTGCCGCCGGCACACTTCGACTCGACCAGCGCCCCATGCGCCGAGTCGAGGAGGTCGTCGCTGCACCGCATCGGCCCCACCCAAGCCGCGATCCCGACGCTGACCGTGCAGCGACCGCCGCGTGGCATCTTAGTCTCGGCCACCGCCTCACGCACGCGCTCGGCGAACAGGATGGCACCACTCGAGCGTTCGCCCGGCAGCAGGGCCAGAAATTCGTCGCCGCCGAAACGACCGCTCATGTTCATGAGTCGCGTGTTGCGGTCGATGATGTCGGCAATGGTGCGAAGCGCTTCATCGCCGGCCTGGCGGCCGTAGCGATTGTTGTACGCACTGAAGCCGTCCACGTCGAGGAGCGCCACCGCGAGTCGCTCTCCCCGCTCAGCCGCCGCGTGACACTTCAGGAGTGCGAAGTCCAACATGCGCCGGTTCGGCAGCCCGGTGAGCGGATCCGCGTAGGCCATGTACAGTGCCTGCGCCTTCATGCGCAGCAGAGACTCGGACAGGCTGCCGGCTCCCAGGCTTACCATGATGAGGGCGAGCGTGACCACCCCGACGGTCGGCCAGGCGACACGCGTGCCGCCGAGCCACGCCAGCCCCAACTCGACCAGCGTGAAGGCGACCATTCCGGCTGCCAGCGCCGCCGCCGCACCCACCCATCCCTTGTAATAGGCGAGCAGAAACGGTGGGATGAGTGCCAGCATCCAGGTAGCGGTGGAGTATCCGGCCGCGGAGCTCGGGAAGGCCAGTCCGGCAAGTGCCGCCACCCCGAGGGCCAGCGCGCTGAGCACGAGCGCCCGAGGCGGGAGTGCCTGATCGAACCCCGGAAGGTCCGCGTCGAAGAGTTGTCGCGAGAGCACTCCCCATCGAGTCCCGAATCGGGGTGGAGGTCCGACCGGTCGGCCGGCCTTTCACTGGCACCGATTCTTGGCATATGTTGTGGTCGAATCCCGCCTCGCGGCCACCCGCGGCAGTCGATACTCAGACGAGGAGGCGTCCGTGGAAGTAACAGCCAAGCGATCCCTGATCGAACGGATGATTGGAGCCGCGCTGCTCAAGGTAGATGTGTACGAGGAGGTCGAGCGCGACACGACCGCGACCTCGCAGGCGGCCATCGTGGTGGGCGTTGTCGCGGTCGCCTCGGCGGTGGGAGGTGTACAGCTCGGTGCGACCGGTATGATCGCCGGCGTCCTGATGGCCTACGTCGGCTGGCTTCTGTGGTCCGGTATCACGTTCTTCATCGGAGACAAGATGTTCGGCGGCACGGCGACGTGGGGTGAGCTGCTCCGCACGATCGGCTTCGCCCAGGCGCCGGGGACCCTCTTCTTCATCGGGGCGTTCCCGATCCTCGGGTGGGTGGTCAACCTGGTCGTGCCGTTGTGGCTGCTGGTCACCGGAGTGATTGCGATCCGGCAGGCGTTGGATTTCACCACCGGCAAGGCGATCCTCACTGCCTTCGTGGGGTGGCTGATCATCGCGCTGCTGAATTTCGCGGTCTTCTCCAACCTGGGCTTGCAGGCCGGGATGGGCACGGCCGCCCCGTAGTCATCGCGCCCGCGCCGTGGCGCCGGCAGAAGATGCCGGCGCCGGTCGGGTGTGGGTGGAGCAGGGAAGGGAAGAGGTACCATTGTCGGCAAGATCACGAGTCCCGTTCCTGGTGAGCGCCGTCCTCATGCTTCCGGTGGCGGCGGCGCTCGGCTGGGCTCTGTCCGCTAGTGGTCCGCGGGCCGTGTTCGACGCGGAGTCGATCGATCCCCTCACCCCCGGCGCGTATCGGTGGAACGAGGGCGCTCTGCCCGATGTGACGTTCCGGACCGTGGACGGCGATTCGGTCACACTCGAGGCGTACCGCGGCCAGATCGTGCTGTTGAATTTCTGGGCGACCTGGTGTCCGCCCTGCCTGCGCGAGATCCCGGAGCTGGTGCGCCTCCACGAGCGGCTGTCGGATGACGGGGTGGTGATCATTGGCGTGGCGGCACAATCCGGACGGACGGAAGCAGTTCGCGCGTTCGGAGAAGAGCACGCGATGAGCTACCCGATCTGGATGGTCGATGACGCGTCGCTCGATGCGTACGGAGTCGTCGGGTTTCCCTTCACCTTCCTCATCGACGGCGACGGTCGGATCCTGATGCGTTACGTCGGACCGCAGACTTACGAGAGACTGCTGGCCGACATCACGGCGCTGCTCGATCCAGGTTCCGGCTCGAGCAGCTGACCTCGATACAGGCGGGCGTACAGGCCTCCCTGTTCGAGCAACCGGTCATGCCGGCCCTGCTCGACGATCCTGCCGGACTCCAGGACCAGCAGTCGATCAGCCCGCTGCACCGTGCGGAGTCGGTGCGCGATGATGATCGTCGTCCGACCGCGCATCGCCACCTCGAGTGCCTCCTCGACCAGCCGTTCGCTCTCCGTATCGAGGCTGCTGGTGGCCTCGTCGAGAATCAGTATCTCCGGCTCCTTCAAGAGTATGCGCGCGATCGCGATGCGCTGCCGCTGACCGCCCGACAGTCGGATCCCGCGCTCCCCGACCACGGTCTCGTAGCCATCGGCCAGCGCCAGAATGAACTCGTGAGCGTGGGCCGCACGCGCGGCTGCGAAAATTCCCGAGCGCGTCGCGCCCTCCCGTCCGTAGGCGATATTCTCGGCCACCGTGCCGCCGAACAGCATCGGCTCCTGGGGGACGATTCCGATCACCGAACGGAGCTCGGAGGTTCGGAGCTGCCGGAGGTCGGTGCCGTGCAGCGTGATTCGACCGCGGCTCGGGTCCCAGAACCGGGGAACGAGCGCCGCCAGGGTGGATTTGCCGCCGCCGCTCGGACCCACCAGGGCCACAATCTCGCCCCGACCGAGACGGAGGTCGATTTCGGACAGCACCCACGGTTCCTTGGGCCCGTAGCGGAACCATACCGATTCGAACGCCAGCTCACCCGTGCCATCGGCGCGCAGCGGCACCGGGTCGGCGGGATCCTCGATCGACGGGACAGTCTCGAGCAGCTCGAACACGCGCTGCGCCGCTCCCTGCGCCTCCTTATATCCGCTCCACACCGCGGCCAGCGCCGTGATGGCGGCCGCCACCGTCACCGAGTAGAGGAGGAAGGAAACGAGCTCGCCTCCGCTTATCTGACCAGCCAGCACGAGGCGGCCCCCCTCCCACAGCACCACGACGATACCGGCAAAGGTGACGAAGGTAATGACGCCGAAGAATACGCCACGGGCCAGCGCACGCCGGAGGGCGGCACCGAGGGCGCTCGTCATGCGTCCCGCATAGCGCTGCTTCTCCAAGCGCTCTCGCACGAAGCTCTGCACGACGGGAATCTGGGTCAGCGCCTCTTCGGCCGTCGCGTTCGCGTCGGCGATGCGGTCCTGCACCTCTACGCTCCGCCGGTGCAAGTAACGCCCGAACAGGACGCCAACCACCACCACGGCCGGGGCGACCGCTACCGTGGTCACCATCAGCTGCGGGTGCAGGAAGGCGAGCAGAGCGAGCGCCCCGACCAGATACAGGATCTGTCGCAGCACCTCCGCGAGCTGGTGGCTCATCATCGTTTGCAGCATCGAGACGTCGGAAGCGAGCCGGCTGGTAAGCTCTCCGGTGGAGCGCTCGGTATAGAAGCCCGGTGACATGGTCAGCAGGTGGTCGAAGAGGCGGACTCGAAGGCCGGTCACCACCCGCTCGCCGGTCGCGCCCAGCAGGTACACCTGGCCGAAGTTGAGACCGCCCTGGAGCGCGAACAGCCCCAGTAGCCCGAGGGCGATCTGGTTGAGATGCTCGATGTTCCGTGAGATGAAGGCAGCGTCCATCAGATACCGGACGACGAGCGGGAAGAGCAGCCCGACGCCCGTGCTGAGCACCAGGCAGATGCCGGCGGCCAGCAGAGCTCTGAAATGTGGCTTGAGGAGGGGAGCCAGCTTGCGGATGGCAAAGAACGAGTAGCGTCTGGCGGTCCCGTCAGAACCCATCGATTTCACCGCCCCGGAACCGGCGGAGGCCGACTCTCGTGTAGCGCCTCGCGAAGGGTGTCCCTATCTTCCGCGCACGCGATTCCAAGCGCCACAAACTCGCACGATCATCGCACGATGCGCAATCGGATCCCCTGTGAGTGCCGGTAGCCCGACGGGCGTGCGCCCGCCGCCGGCTCGAGGTGCCGAGGTCGGCCGCCAGCACGATCGGCGGGCCCTGCGCCGGTTCAGCCACCTCGCCGCACTGACCTCCATCTGTGCTCTGGTGCTGATCGTGCTGGGCGGGATCGTCCGCATCACCGGAAGCGGGATGGGGTGCGGGGACGACTGGCCGTTGTGCAACGGCGAGCTGATTCCGCCCCTCGACCTTCCGACTCTGATCGAATACGCCCATCGGCTGATGGCCGCCGGTCTCGGCCTGCTCGTCGTTGGCCTGGCGCTGGTGGCATGGAGGAGCGGACGAAGCGACCCGTGGCAGGCGATCCGTCGTCTCACCCTGGTGGCCGTCGCACTGCTCGCGCTTCAGGTGCTGCTCGGGGCGGTGACCGTGTGGCTCGAGCTCCCTCCCACGTCCGTCATTCTCCACCTCGGCACCGCCATGCTCCTGGTCGCGGTGCTGATCCTGGCGACGTGTCGAAGCCGCGGGCTCGAACGGCGGCGGCTGTCACGCCCCGACCGGTTTTCGCGCCTGGCCGCATGGATGACCCTGTTCGCTTTTCTCGTCGTGCTGGCCGGCGCTCTGGTCGCAAACCTCGGGGCGGCTCCCGCCTGCCAGGGCTTTCCGCTCTGCAACGGCCGTTTCCTTCCGGCCATGAACTCGCTCATCGTCGTGCACTGGTCGCACCGAGTTCTCGCATACGGCCTGTTGGCCGCGTCGCTGTTCCTGCCCGCCATGGCGCGCCGGGCCCGCCCCGCCGATCGACCCGTCCGGACGCTCAGTGTGATCGTAGTGGCGCTCGTCATCGGCCAGCTGCTGGTAGCGGCGGCCATGGTGCTGGGAGGACTGCCGGCGCAGCTTCGGGCCGCCCACGTCGCCTTCGGGGCGACGCTGTTTGCCGGCTTCGTGGTCCTGACCTGGCTCGCGCGCTGGGTTCCATCGGGAGCTCGACTCGTGCAGCCCGGTGCGCGATCGAACACAACGGGCCGCGACCGGATCCGAGCTGTCGTCCGTGATTATGTGGCGCTCACCAAGCCTCGCATCATCTCGCTGCTGTTGCTGACCACGGTGATCCCGATGTTCGTGGCCGGGCGTCCGAGCCTACGGCTGGTGGGGTGGGTGCTGGTCGGCGGATACCTGATGGCCGGGGGTGCAAACGCGTTCAACATGTATCTGGATCGAGACCTCGATGCCCGGATGACGCGAACCCGCCTGCGGCCGATTCCGGGTGGACGGGTTTCGCCACGTCGGGTGCTCGGCTTCGCATTCGGTCTCGCGCTGGCTGCCTTCGCGATCCTCGCCTGGCAGGCGAACCTGCTCGCCGCTGCGCTCGCGCTCGGTGGCCTCCTGTTCTACGTGGGCGTGTACACCCGCTGGTTGAAACGCGCCACCCCACAGAACATCGTGATCGGCGGTGCTGCCGGCGCCTTCCCGCCGTTGGTCGGGTGGGCGGCGGTGACGGGCACCATCGACCTCACTGCTCTGTGCCTGTTCCTCATCATCTTCTACTGGACCCCCCCACACTTCTGGGCGCTGGCGCTTGTAAAGAGATCGGACTACCAGAGTGCGGGCGTGCCGATGGCGCCCGTCGTATGGGGTGAAGGAAAGACGATGCGGCAGATGCTCATCTACACGCTGGTGCTCTTGCCGCTCACCCTCCTACCCGTACTGTTCGGATCGATGGGCGTTCTGTACGGCCTGGCCGCCATCGCCCTCGGCGTCCGCCTGCTGTGGATGGTGGTGCGGCTGCTGCGGGAGACGGATTTCGAAACGCCGGCGTGGTCGCTCTACAAGTACTCGCTCCTCTATCTGGCCCTTCTGTTCGGGGCCATGATCGTCGACCGGACCGTGCCGCTGCACCTCACAGGGGCGGCATCGGCTGCGCCGGCCGAGGCGTCGGTCGAGACGATCGACATCGAGCCGTGGCAGCCCGGGGACCAGGGAAGACGGGCTTCCTCCTGACCGGCCTGCTGCTGGCGGGGCCGGCCTGTGCCGGCCTCTTTGCGCTGGCAGCATGCGTGCCGGAGGAGGGCCGTCGCGAGGCGGGGCCCCTGACCAGATCGCGAGTCGTGAGCGCCTCGGCGTACAACTCGACTCCGGCTCAAACGAGCGAGAATCCGACCCTTACCGCCTGGGGAGACACTCTCCGCCCCGGCATGAAGGCAGTCGCCGTGTCGCGCGACCTCATTCGGCTCGGGCTCACCCACGGGACGCGTGTCCGGGTCGAAGGTCTGGAAGGCGACTACATCGTCCGCGACAAGATGGCCGATCGCTGGACCGAAAAGATCGACATCTATATGGGCGATGACGTGGATGCGGCCCGAGAGTGGGGCGTCCGAGAAGTCACCATTCGGTGGTCCGATATCCGGGATTGAGCGCGGCTGGGCCGGCGGCCCAGGTCGAGAGCCGGGGCTGACCGCCCGGACAGAGAGGCCGTGCGCCGCTTACACGGCCTCGAGCAGCGCCACGTGACCCAGGCCACCCGCCGCACAGATGCTCGCGATGGCCCGTGTGCCAGCCGCTCGCTCCGCCAGCTCGCGCGCGGCCTGCGACAGGATCCTCGAGCCGGTGGCCGCGAACGGGTGACCGAGGGCGATGCTGCCCCCGTTCGGGTTGAGGTTCGAGGTCGGGAACTCGCCCAGATCGGCATCGACGCCGGAGTGCTCGCGGACCCACTCGCGCGCCTCGAGGGCACGGATCGTACACAGGACCTGAGCGGCAAACGCCTCGTGCATCTCCCATAGATCGACATCGCCGTACGCGAGACCGTGTCGGGTCAGTAGGCGCGGAATGGCGACGGCCGGCGCGATCAACAGGCCCTCCCGTACCGGGTCGATCGCCGCCTCCTCCCAGTCGACGACCCGCACCCTGGGCTGGTTGGAGCCGAAGCGCCGCTGTCCCTTCTCGCTCGCGATCCAGGCACCGGCGGCGCCATCGGTGAGCGGCGAGGAGTTGCCCGCCGTGAGCGAGCCAAGCTGTGGGTCGAAAGCGGGAGGCAACGCCGCGAGCCGCTCCATGGAGGTGTCGGGACGGGGCACGGTGTCCGAATCGATCGGAAAGGTCCCCGGTGAGGTGAGAAGGGGTCGAAAGAAACCTCGTTCCTCCGCCGCCACCGCTTTCCGGTGGCTCGCCAGCGCCAGCAGGTCCTGCTCTTCGCGGGAGACGCCCCACTCGACGGCCATCTCCTCGGCGTGCTCGCCCATCGTCTTTTGGGTCGTCCGTTCCTTCACCCCGGGGATCGAGACGCCGATGTCCCCCATCCGCACCTCACCAATCGTCCGCAGCAGCTGCTTGGCTCCCCTGGAGCCGGCACTTCTGCGGATCGTCCGACTGAGTCCCATGGAGAGACCGATCTGAGTGTTGGTCATCGACTCGACGCCGCCGACGAGGGCGATGTCGATGTTTCCGGTTTGCACTTGGGCCGCCGCGTGTGTGGCGGCGGCGAGGCTGGTCGCGCAGGCCTGCACGAGCGTCTGCGCGGGCACGTGCGGGTCGAGTCCGGAATCGAGCCACACCTCCCGCGCCCAGTTGCTGATCGACAGGTTGGGGATCACCGAGCCCCATAGCACGAGGTCGACGGCGCCGACGCCACCCTGTCCGACGCCCGTCTCACCGACCACGCACTGCTGAACCACCGGGACCGAGAGTCCGAGCGCGCCCACTTCCGCCAGTTCACGGTCGATGCGGGCGAACGGGCTTCGCACTCCCGGCAGCAGATACGTCGTCTTCGCGCTTCCCATGGACCGGATCGTAGAGGTGTCGATGGTGCGGACTGGCGAAGCCCAGGACCGGGCTGCAAGATGGGGAGCGACACGAGGCTCCGCCAACACCGCCACCTGGTCGCACGATCGATGACCGCCCCACGCGTCAGATTCGCTCCCAGCCCCACCGGCCATCTCCACGTGGGTGGGGCGCGGACCGCCCTGTTCAACTACCTGTTCGCGCGACACGACGAGGGGACGTTCATCCTGCGCATCGAGGACACCGATCGGGAGCGGTCCACCGCCGAGATGACGCGCGCGATTCTCGATGCCCTGGAGTGGCTGGGTCTGAGGATCGACGAGGGCCCCTACTTTCAAGCGGAGGGGGCCGAGCGTCACGCCGCGGACGTGGGGCGTTTGCTGGGCGCCGGGGCCGCGTATCGCTGCTTCTGCAGCGCCGAAGAGCTGGCGGAGCGTCGGAGCGTCGCCAGCCGGCGAGACGAGACTTTCCGCTACGACGGCCGTTGCCGGCGGCTGGATCCGGCCGAGGCCGCTCGTCTGGCCGCGACGGGCCGCCCGTGGGCGGTCCGGTTCGCGGTACCGGCCGGGGGGGTCGAGTGGAAGGACCTGGTGCACGGCCCGACCCGGTTTCTGGGTGAGAACCTCGATGACTTCATCGTGCAGCGCTCCGATGGCACTCCCGTCTATAACCTGGCGGTGGTGTCCGATGACATCGACATGCGAATCACGCACGTGATTCGCGGCGACGATCATCTGTCGAACACCCCCAAGCAGATCCTCCTCTACCGCGCCCTGGGCCAGCCGTCGCCTGCTTTCGCCCACGTGCCGATGATCCTCGGCCACGACGGCAAGCGCCTCTCGAAACGGCACGGGGCGACCTCGGTAGAGGCGTACCGCGAGGTGGGCATCCTGCCCGAAGCGATGGTCAACTTCCTCGCCCTGCTCGGCTGGTCCCCGGGCGACAATCGCGAAGTGATGGACTTCGACGAGCTGGTGGCCGCATTCACGCTCGACCGGATTCTCAAGAAGAGCGCGGTGTTCGATCCGACCAAGCTCCAGTGGCTGAATGGCCAGCATCTCTCCCGTATCGAGGCCTCGCGCCTCATCGAACTGGTGACCGACCGGCTGGTGGGCGAGGGCGGACTGACCCCGGAAGCTCTGGCCGCCGATCCGGATCGTCTCGGGTGCGTGATCGAGGCGGTGAAGGAGCGCGCCCGTACCATCGAGGAGCTGGCGGCCCAGGTGCGTCCCTTTTTCGCCGCCGAGATCGGGTACGATCCCGATGCGGTTCACAAGCACTGGAAGGACCGCGAGGCGGTGCGGGAGCGGCTGGCCGTCCTCGCCGAGCGTCTCGACGCCGTCGAACCGTTCGAGCCCGAGGCCATCGAAACGACCTTGCGACAGACCGCCGAAGGACTCGGCGTGAGCGGGGCCAAACTGATCCATCCGCTGCGGGTGGCTCTGATGGGAGTCGCGGTGAGCCCGGGGATCTTCGAGGTGGCGGCCCTGATGGGTCGGGAGCGAGTGCTGCGGCGACTTGAACAGGCCGACGCCGCCTTGGGCTCGGGGATCGGATTGCCGGCGTGAGCGGAGACGAGCGGCGGGTGTACGATTTCATCGTCGAGTACCTGCTCGAGCGCAACTTCCAACCGAGCTATCGCGAGATCGCTGAAGCTCTCGATATCGGGTCCACACGCACCGTGTCGGATTACATGGAGCGGCTGGCCGATCAGGGGCTGGTCGAGCGACGATACGCGCGCTCGCGAGCGGTCGAGCTGCCACAGCTGGCGCTCCGCACCGATCGGCACCAGCTCCGGCCGCCGGATGCGGGCGAGTTCGACGGGGTCGAGGCGCCGCCCCCTGGCGCTGCCGGCCGCGACGAGTTCTGGATGCGCCGGGCCCTCCATATGGCGCGGGCGGCGCGCGCGCGGGACGAAGTACCGGTGGGGGCGGTGCTGGTCGTCGGCGAAGGAAGGCTGGTGGTCGAGGAGCACAACCGCACCCGGACGCGGGCCGATCCGACCGCACACGCGGAGATCCTGGCGTTGCGGTGCGGCGGGCGCGCAGCCGGGGACTGGCGGTTGATCGAGGCGACGCTGTACGTGACGCTCGAACCGTGCGCCATGTGTGCCGGAGCCATCGTGCTGGCGCGGATTCCGCGGCTGGTGTTCGGCGCGACCGACCCGCGAGCCGGGATGTGCGGCTCGCTGGGCAACATCGTGTGCGACCCGCGCCTGAACCATCGGGCCGAGGTGGTGGGCGGAATCCTGGCAGATGAATCGGCGGAGCTGCTGACCGACTTCTTCCGCGCTCGCCGTCGGGACGATGCCGGCCCGTCCGCATCCCGGCAGGACGTGTGAGTCGAGCTTCACGACGGGCGGCGGGCACCGTGCTGATATCCGACGCCCTACGGCCGTTGGCGGGAAAGAACCCTCGCTGGCCCGGCGCCTTCCACTCCCGGTTCGTGCCCGAGACCGATCCGTGGCCGCCCGAAGAGGAGACGGCTCCGGTGGTCGCCATCATCCCGCTCGTCTCCCGCCGCATCGGGGAGCAGGAGCTGGAACGGTACCCGGGACTGTGCGTCATCGCCAACTACGGGGTCGGCGTCGACAACATCGATGTGACCGCAGCGACGCGCCGCCGCGTCCGTGTGACCAACACCCCCGACGTGCTGACCGACGCGACGGCGGACCTGACCTGGGCGCTGCTGCTGGCCGCCGCTCGTCGTTTGCGGGAGGGTCTCGATCTCGCTCGCTCCGGGGAGTGGAAGGGGTGGCGTCCGGACGAGCTGCTCGGCCTCGGTCTTCAGGGTCGCACCCTGGGGCTCCTCGGCGCCGGTCGCATCGGCACCGCGGTCGGCATGCGTGCTCAGCCGTTTCGCATGCAGCTCCGCTACTGGAGCCGATCGCCTAGCCCCGGGCTCGAGGCGGCGACGGGAGCGCAGCGGGCGGTCAGCCTGCCGGAGCTGCTGGAAGCCAGCGACGTGGTCTCGGTTCACCTGCCGCACACGGCGGAGACGGACGGCCTGATCGGCGCCCGGGAAATCGGCGCCATGCTGAAGGGATCGATCCTCATCAACACGGCTCGCGGAGCGATCGTCCGGGTCGATCCCTTGGTCGAGGCGCTGCGCGAGGGACACCTGGCGGCCGCCGGGCTCGATGTCTATCCGGACGAACCGCTCATTCCCCTGGCGCTGCGCGAGCTTCCCAACGCGTTCATCCTCCCGCACCTGGGAAGCGCCACCTGGGAAGCGCGGATGGGAATGTGGCGGCTGGCGGCCGAGAATGTGCGTCGTGTCCTGGCCGGCGAGACGCCGATCACGCCGGTCGCGGAGCTGGGGAACGCCGGCTGATGGCCCTCGGACGCGGCTGACCGCAAGGCTGGCTGCGGATCAGCTTCGGTCGCGACCGATCCGCTTCAGTCGGCGGCCGCGCGCGCCTCTCTCCACTGCGGCGACTCGAGGTCGGGGCGGCCGGCGAAACGGAGAATCAGGAAGAGGACGAGCGCGCCGAGCGGGTACGAGAGGATGGGTGGCATGCCGAACGCCGTCGGAACGCTGCCCACCGCGATCGCTACCAGGGCGACGACCACGGCGTACGGGAGCTGCGTGCGCACGTGGTCCACGTGATCGCTCGCCGAGGCCATCGAACTGAGCACCGTGGTGTCCGATATCGGCGAGCAGTGGTCCCCCCAGATCGCGCCCGCCAGCACCGCGCTAATCGCACCGAGCAGGTGGGGGTGGTACACGCCGCCGCTCAGGTCCAATCCGCCCCCGAGCGCCACTGCCAGCGGTACGACCAGCGGCAGGAGGATGGCCATCGTCGCCCACGACGTGCCGGTGGCGAAGGCAACCACGGCGGCGGTTACGAACACCAGTGTCGGCAGGAGCTGGGGGGCGAGAGCATCGCTCATGAGGCCGGTGAGGTACGGCGCGGTTCCGAGCACCTCGGTCACTTCGCCGAGTGACCAGGCAAGGGACAGGATGACGAAGGCGAGCATCATGGATCGGATCCCCGCCAGCCAGGCCTGAATCGCCTGCTGCATGCTCAGAATCCGTTGTCCGACGGCGAGCCCGATGGCCACGATGCAACCCGACAGGGACCCCCACAGCAGGGCGTGGAAGGCATTGGCCGCGCCGAAGATGTCCCAGATCGACGCCGATTCATCCACCCCGCGCCGGCCGTCGAAGTACAGCCCGAGAAGAACGACGACGATGACGGTGACCACGGGCAGGGCGGCGTTGTACCAGCGCAGCGGCGCCGTCTCGGATGGCTCCATGTCGGAGGACGACGTGTCGACCAGCAACATGGCGTCCTCGCGGAACAGCCCGTCGCCTCGACTGGCCCGGTTCTCGGCCGCGTGCATGGGGCCAAAATCTCTCTGGGTCAGGATGATGAGGCCAACCATGAGAAGCGCGAGGATCGGATAGAAGAGGTACGGGATGCTGTGCAGGAACACGGAGAACGGGCTCGCGGACAGGAGTGCACCGGACGCATCCGGGGAAGTCGAGGGCTGTGTCGCCGCGATCCGGAGCCCATCTCCGATAAGGGAAATCTCGAACCCGACCCAGGTCGAGACGAATACGATCGCGGCCACCGGAGCCGCCGTCGAATCCACGATATAGGCGAGTTTCTCGCGGGAGACCTTCATACGGTCGGTGATCGGCCGCATCGTGTTGCCCACGATCAGCGTATTCGCGTAGTCGTCGAAAAAGATTGCCAGTCCGCTGAGGAAGGTCGCCAGCTGTGCCCGCCGCGGAGTGGTGGCGATCGGGCTCACCGCCTCGACGATCCCGCGCGTTCCGCCGCTCCGCCCGACGATCCCGACCATTCCCCCGAGGAGCATGGAGAAGATGATGATCGCCATGTGGTCGGCGTCGGCTACCGCCGGCAGGATGAACGAGTCTATGGTGCGAAGGGTGGCGGTGATCGGGTTGAGGCCGGCATAGAAAAGAGCTCCCAGCCACACCCCGAGGAACAGGGACACCACGACCTCGTGGAACACGAGCGCCAGCGCGATGGCCACCAACGGCGGGAGGAGGCTCACCCAACCCGGCAGGAAGCGAGGGGCGATGGCGACCGAGCCCCGCTCTCCCTCGGGTCCGATCTCGAGGGCGAGAGGCATGTCTTCCGAGTGCAGGCTGAGATCCGCGATCGCCACGTCCGATCCGGGCACCAGAGTGCCGACCGCCAGCTGCCGACCGGCGGCCGACACGAGTCGGTACGGCAGGCTGGTTTCCGAGTCCGCAAGGGTGACGGTGACGGTGATCGGCACACCGCCGAGAACTACAGGGGGAACGTCGATAGACACCGCCTCCGCCAGGGCCGCCTCCTGCATCACTGGCAGGCGTGATGGCTCGGGCACCTCCGTGCCGAGTGATGGAACCCACGCCGTCGCTACGGCGAGCAGGGCAGCGTCAAGCGAGAACAGCATGCGTCCTCCACCTGGCATGCGCGCGACCTTCTGGGTTTGCTTGGCGACGCGCAATCGCAGCCGGGCGGGGCGGTTGCGGGTCGAAGCGACCGAACGCAGAACGGGGCCGAAGGTAGATGCGCCCTTCGCGCCTGTAAAGCGGTCCGGTTGTCGGGCTCGCGGACCGCGGCCAAGGGCGGCGGCGGCCGCCGCCCGGCGATCGCGCTCCGGTGTGACGCGCCGTTGATCCGTCGCATGCGGGGTCGTATACTCCGCCGAGCATGGGATATGGAGTCCGAACGCCCCGAAAACTGCGAACCTGGCTGTGAGGGATGCTGCCGATGGCAGCTGTGGGGGACGGCGCTCGAGTCCTCATGGACGAAGCAGCCGTCAGCGAGACGCTACGGAGACTCGCCGAACAAATCCACGAACGGACCCGGGGCGATGCCGACCTCGCGCTGATCGGTATTCACCGCCGCGGTGTAGAGCTAGCCGAAAAGATCGCTTCGATCCTGGAGACGCTGCGCGGCGCTCCAGTGGCCACCGGCACTCTCGACATCACCCTGTACCGCGATGACTTCGGCCAGATCGGTCCGCGGCCGATCATCGGCACCACCGAGATCAACTTCGAGATCACGGATCGACGCGTGGTCATCGTCGACGACGTCGTGTTCACCGGCCGCACGGTCCGGGCGGCCCTGAAGGAGCTGGGAGATTTCGGCCGTCCGCAGCGGATCGAGCTCTGTGCCCTCGTCGACCGCGGCGGACGGGAGCTGCCGATTCAGCCCGACTACGTCGGGTTGGCGACGGCCGTGGAGCCCGGCTACGAGATCGCAGTCTGTGTCCCGGAGCTCGACGGCGAGCTGTCGGTGAAGCTGGTACCCGCGGTCGGCAGCGGATGACGAGCGGCGTCTCCGACCTCGGTCTCGGCAAGGATCTGATCGGACTCGAGACGCTCGACGGCGATCAGATCCGCGCCATTCTGGATACGGCCGAGCCGTTCAAGGAGATCAGCGAGCGCAAAGTCAAGAAGGTGCCCGTCCTGCGCGGCAAGACAATCGTCAACCTGTTCCTCGAGCCGTCGACGCGCACGCGCGTGTCGTTCGAGTTTGCCGAGAAACGGCTGAGTGCGGATACGGTCAACATCTCGTCGACCGGCTCGTCGGTCCAGAAGGGCGAGACGCTGGTCGACACGGCGCGCAACCTGGAGGCGATGCGCATCGACATGGTCGTCATCCGCCACAGTTCGTCCGGGGCGGCCAAGTTTCTCGCCGATCGCATACCGTCCAACGTGATCAACGCCGGCGACGGCCCGCACGAGCACCCGACCCAGGCGTTGCT